>NZ_JBBEXE010000006.1:0-283595 GCF_037645805.1 Leptobacterium meishanense | reverse complement strand
AGGGAGCTGTTCCATCATTAGTAACACTGTAGGTATTGGAAGCCAGATTGTCATTGCTTGCAGCATCTATGGCTACCCCGGCAGGTACTTGTACGGTCACTTCCCCATCCGTTGTAGGGTCAATGGTAGCGGTATAGGATGCCCCTGATCCGCTAAAGGCTGTTATTGTCCCGTTTGTTATGGTAATATCACTTTGAACAAACCCAGTAACGCCCTCACTAAAGGTAATGGTAATGTCAAAACTACCATTTACAGGCCCGGCAGGTCCATCAATGGTCACTGAGGGAGCTGTTCCATCATTAGTAACACTGTAGGTATTGGAAGCCAGATTGTCATTGCTTGCAGCATCTATGGCTACCCCGGCAGGTACTTGTACGGTCACTTCCCCATCCGTTGTAGGGTCAATGGTAGCGGTATAGGATGCCCCTGATCCGCTAAAGGCTGTTATTGTCCCGTTTGTTATGGTAATACCGCTTTGAACAAACCCAGTAACGGGTTCACTAAAGGTAATGGTAATGTCAAAAGATCCATTTACAGGCCCGGCAGGTCCATCAATGGTCACTGTGGGTGGGAAATCAACATACCGGTAGACCCGTGCATGGCCGGAGAGATTACCATTTCCATCATTATCAGGTGCTCCAATGGCTACAATAGTCCCATCAGCGTTTAGGCTTACTGAGGTGCCGGATAGATCTCCTGCTACCTCCCCATCGATGTCGATGCCTAACTGATTCCAGGTGGTACCATCAAATCGGTACACTCGTACATGGCCTGAACTAGCTCCATTTCCATCATTACGATTAGCTCCAATAGCTAGGATGTTTCCATCATTGCTTAGGCTTACTGAGGTGCCGGACTTATCACCTGACACTTCCCCATCGATATCTGCACCTAACTGATTCCAGGTGGTACCATCAAATCGGAATACCCTTACATGACCAGAAAGAGTTCCATTTCCATCATTTTGTGGTGCTCCAATGGCCAGGGTATTCCCATCGGTGCTCAGGCTTACTGACCAGCCAAATAGGTCATCAGCTGCTTCTCCATCGATATCTGCACCTAACTGGTTCCAGGTGGTACCATCAAACCGGTATACCCGTACATGGCCGGAGTCAGTTCCATTTCCATCATTACCTTCTGCTCCAATGGCCAGGGTATTCCCATCACTGCTCATGCTTACTGATCTGCCGGACTTATCACCTGACACTTCCCCATCGATATCTGCACCTAACTGATTCCAGGTGGTACCATCAAATCGGTAGACCCGCACATGGCCGGAGTCAGTTCCATTTCCATCATTACCTTTTGCTCCAATGGCCAGGGTATTCCCATCACTGCTCATGCTTACTGAGCTGCCGGACTCATCACCTGACGCTTCCCCATCGATATCTGCACCTAACTGATTCCAGGTGGTACCATCAAATCGGTATACCCGCACATGGCCGGAATTAGTTCCATTTCCATCATTACCTTCTGCTCCAATGGCCAGGGTATTCCCATCGGTGCTCAAGCTTATTGACTCGCCGGAAAAGTCACCACCTACCGTTTCCCCATCGATATCGGCACCTAACTGGTTCCAGTTAGTGCCATCAAATTGGTACACCCGTACATGGCCTGAACCACTTCCATTTGCATTATCATTAAGTGGCGCTCCAATGGCCATGATATTCCCATCGGCACTCAGGCTTACAGAGAAACCGGATAAATTAATTGTTGCTTCCCCATCGATATCCAATCCATTTTGTAGCCATGCTTGTGCGTTAAGGGTCTGTGAAGCCAAAAAGAAGCTAGCTATAAGCAGTAAAAGAGGAAAAATCGTTTTTTTATTATGAGTGTGTGTATTTTTCATGATCTTGTTATTTTAGTTTGTTATTTGGGAAGGGAAAGCTCCCTATCTTCTTTTTGAACCCAGATTAAATGACAAAGAAAACCGTAGGCTGTCTTCTAATGGATTGTTGACCGATGAGGTGGAGAACAGGTAGGACAGGTCAATAATAGCCGCCTTGTACCTGAAACCGCCCCCTAGGGTAAAAAACTGACGGGAGCCCTTATCTTCACTTTCATTAAAATATCCCGTCCTTAGTGAAAAGGTACCCTGATAGGTGTATTCGGCCCCCAATGCCCAGGTAATTTCCTTTAATTCTTCACTAAACCCATCAGGAGCATCGCCAAGTGACTTGAACATGCCACTGAAGAACCCTATATCTGCATACGCTGCATTGTCTTGTGCATCTATATCACCATCACCATCAAAATCTTTTGGGGTGGGAACTAATAGTTTATTGAATTCCACATTGAAGGCAAGTGTGTTGTCTCTATCAAAAATAAAATCATATCCTCCTCCAAACTTTAGGTTTGTTGGGAGAAAGTTCTTTTGCCCGCCTTCATCGTATTTTATTTTAGGCCCTATATTGGATATATTAAAACCCAATCGCCAACGGCCATTAAAAGAATTATGAGAGAGTAACTTGGACTGATAGTACCCTGCGATATCGATTGCTATGGTACCGGCAGATTGGGCATCGGGGTCAATTTCCTGAATTTTTAAATTGGAGTTTATATACTTCCCGCCTACGGCCATCGAAAACTGATCGCTAAGTTTTAGAGAATAGGAACCTTCTACGGTAAATTCATTAGGTTTTACCACACGGCCCGGATCATCTGTGGAAAGGCGTAGCGGGACTTCTCCAAATCCAAAGTAGCGGATACCGGCCGAGAAGGCACTCCGATCATTAAGTTGATGGTAGTAATTGGCCTGTAAAAGGGCTACATTATCAGCAATGGATGACAGATAGGGTGTATAACTTATCCCTATCCCTGAGGTTTCTTCTGCAAAAACATATTTTGCGGGGTTCCATTGTTGGGAATATACATCGGGAGCGGTAGCGACACCTATATCGCCCATCCCCGAACTACGGGCATCGGCTGCGATATTTAAAAAAGGAACGGCCGTAGTAATGACACGGGAAGGTGTCTGTTGCGCAAAATTTTTGAAAACAATAAGCAACATAAGGCATAGTAGGGATTTTTTCATATGAATAAAATTTGATTGTCATTTGTTTTTATAAAAAGAATGTAGCTCTAGCCCTAACAAGATAGTATCTGTA
Organism: Leptobacterium meishanense; assembly: GCF_037645805.1. Lineage (NCBI taxonomy): Bacteria > Pseudomonadati > Bacteroidota > Flavobacteriia > Flavobacteriales > Flavobacteriaceae > Leptobacterium > Leptobacterium meishanense. The sequence goes on along the minus strand of NZ_JBBEXE010000006.1, from coordinate 280,488 downwards.
GCGCTGGAGTTATAGTATTGTTATAATTGAAGGAATGGGCAAGAATTGCCAAGAACGAAATAAAAAAAACTTTTTTCATGGATTATGATTTTAGACACTACCCTTATAACAGTTAATTATGGAAATACCCTACTTAACCCATTGCTTATTTTTTAAATAACGCTAATTTTCCTTTTCTACAATCATAGACACTTACATTTAGAAATAGTAAATTCAATAAAGTTTAATGATTTTCCTGATCTATCGCTTGAACTGACTATTTTATATATAGTGTTCGTATATTTTATCATAAAGTTCTTTGTATTTTTCTTTGATAATTTTCCGGCGAAGTTTCATAGTAGGGGTAAGGTGTCCTCCTTCAATAGTCCAGACATCAGGAGTGAGTTCAAACCGCTTGACTTTTTCCCATTTTCCAAATTTTTCGTTATGCGTATCCACTTCTTCCTGAATTCGTTCTATAACTTTTGGGTGGGTAACTATTTCTTCATGCGTGTTTCCGATAGCTATTTTATGCCGGTTTGCCCATTCTTGTAAGAACTCAAAATTGGGCTGAATGAGGGCAGCCGGCATTTTCTCACCTTCACCAATAACCATAATTTGTTCTATGAAACGCGATTGTTTCATTTCATTTTCAATCAATTGTGGAGCAACGTACTTTCCACCGGAGGTTTTAAACATTTCTTTTTTACGGTCGGTTATTTTTAAGAAACCTTGTGCATCCAATTCCCCGATATCTCCTGTATGGAAATAATCACCGGTCATTACTTCGGCAGTACGTTCAGGGTCTTTATAGTATCCCATCATTACATTTGGCCCTTTGCACAAGATTTCGCTATCTTCTGCAAATTTTATTATCACGTTATCAATTACTTTTCCAACCGTACCAATTTTCCATCCTCTGTTACGTTCATCATTTACTGAGATCACAGGAGAAGTTTCTGTAAGCCCATAACCTTCCATCACGGGAATACCTGCGGCAGCAAACACTCTGCTTAGGCGAGGTTGTAGTGCAGCGCTTCCCGATACCATTACATCTAGCTCTCCTCCTAAGGCTTCTTGCCATTTACTAAAAATAAGTTTACGGGCAATGCCTAATTTAAATTCGTACCACCATCCGTTGGCTTTATAGGGTTCATATTTCAAGCCTAAGTCAATAGCCCAGAAAAACAGTTTTTTCTTTATACCGGTTAATTCCGTGCCTTTGGCATAGATTTTATCGTATACTTTTTCGAGTAATCGCGGGACTACTGTCATTACATCGGGCTGTACTTCTTTGAGGTTGTCACTTATAGTATCAATGGATTCTGCAAAATAAATTGCAACACCGCAATATTGATATAGATAAAGAATCATCCTTTCAAAAATGTGGCAAACGGGTAAAAAGCTAAGTGCTTTTGAATTGCCTATTTTTACAGGGACTCGTACGGCACTATCAATTACATTAGATACAATATTATTATGGGAGAGCATTACACCCTTTGGTTTTCCTGTTGTTCCGGAAGTGTATATAATGGTAGCAAGGTCAGAAGGTTTTACAGCATTTTTTCTAAACTCGACTTCTTTTTGGTTAGATTCATCTTTTCCTAATTCCAATACTTCGTTCCAATTCTTACAACCGGCTATGTCATCAAATGAGTATACTTCTTTTAGAGAAGCTACATTTGTTTTTATGGTATTTAGTTTTTCAAGAACTTCTTCATCGGAAACAAAACAATAGATAGATTCGGAGTGGTTGAGAACGTATTCGTATTCTTCTTCTGAAATGGTAGGATAGATAGGAACTGTTTGAGCCCCTGTTTGTAAAACACCAATATCCATAATGTTCCATTCGGTCCTGTTGTTAGATGATATAATGGCTATTTTATCATTGGGCTTGACACCTAATCTTAAAAGGCCCCGGCTAATGGCATTTGCCTTATTTATGTATTCTTGGGTAGTGGTTGCTATCCATTTGCCATCATATTTTGTAACGAGGGCATTATTAAGATTAAATTTTTCCAGTTGGTAATATGGAAAATCAAAAAGACGTGTAACTTTTGTCATGTTGGATAGATTAACCGATAGGATCATGCAAAGTATGAAATTTGCCTACTATTTTCAAAAAGAATCATGAAAAAGGATATTGCTTGTTATGAATTTGGAAAAAAGCTATCTAAAAAATATGCTTTTCTGTCAATTCGAGCGCAGTCGAGAATTCTACCATATTACTAATCAAATATTTCGTCCCGATAGCTATCGGGACGCTCAATATGACATATTTAAAGTTTTTGTGATTTTTTAGACAGCTTTTTTAGTTTGTCGATTCTAGCCACTTTCTAGCATTTACAAAAGCTTCTAGCCATGGTGAAACTTCATCGTCCCTGTCTTTTGGGTAATAGGCCCAGTTCCATGGGAAAGTAGAGCGTTCCAGGTGTGGCATCATTACTAAATGCCGGCCCGTATCATCAGTTAAAATAGCTGTATTGTAATCAGAACCGTTTGGATTAGCAGGATAACTGTCATAGCCATACTTACCAACTATTTTATACGCTGTTTCGGCATATGGAAAACTAAATTTTCCTTCACCATGTGCTGCCCAAATACCTAACCGGCTACCTGCTAACGAGGATAACATTACCGAACTATTTTCCTGAATATCTACAGAAGTGAAAATACATTCAAACTTACGGGATTCGTTATGCAGCATTTTTGGTTTTTCTTTATGATCGGGGTTAATTAATCCAAGTTCGATGAATAGTTGACAACCATTGCATACTCCTAATGATAAGGTGTCTTCTCTATCAAAAAAGTTTTTTAAGGCGGTATTTGCTTTTTCGTTGTATAAAAACGCACCGGCCCAACCTTTTGCAGAGCCTAATACATCAGAGTTTGAAAACCCTCCCACAGCAGCTATAAATTGAATATCTTCTAGTGTTTCCCTGCCTGATATTAGATCGGTCATATGCACATCTTTCACATCGAAACCTGCCAAGTACATGGCATAGGCCATTTCGCGTTCAGAGTTGCTTCCTTTTTCCCGGATAATGGCTGCTTTTGGCTTTGTTTCCCTTGATTGCGCTCGGGATGACAATAGACTTTTTCCTGAGAAATGTGTTGGAAATTGATAATGTAACGGTTGGTTCTTATAGTTTGTGAACCGTTCCGCTGCTTTTGTTGTTCCACTTTGTTTTTGGTCTAACAGATAAGATGTCTTATACCAAACGTCTCGCCATTTTGCAACATCAAAATTATAGTGTTCTTGATGATTGGTGATGGAAACAATCCCTGAACCAGTTACTTTTCCAAGGTTGAAGAACTCGATGTTATTCGTTGTTAATTCAGTTTCCACATCCGAGCTAGCTTGGAATACAATACCACTGTTTTCGGCAAATAACACTTTTATACTGTCTTTTTCATTTAAAGAAGCCAGGTTTATGCTTGCCCCAAGGTTTGTGTCAGCAAAACATATCTCGAGAAGGGTTGTTATCAATCCACCGCTTGAAACATCATGACCGGCAACAATACTGCCTTTTTTTATGAGTGTTTGAATACTATTGAAAACTTTTTTAAAATCACCGGAACTTTGAATAGTTGGTGCTTCACTTCCTATTTGATTTCGTATTTGAGCAAATGAAGAACCTCCCAATTTATATCGATCTTGCGAAAGGTTTATATAATAAATATCACCGCCGTTTGTTTGTAAAACGGGTTCTACAACTTTGGTGACATCGTTGCAATTTGCTGTAGCGGAAATAATAACAGTCCCAGGGGCTATGACTTCATCATTTGGATATTTTTGTTTCATGGAAAGCGAGTCCTTTCCTGTTGGGATATTAATACCTAACTCAATAGCAAAATCAGAGCATCCTTTTACGGCTTCGTATAACCGTGCATCCTCGCCTTCATTTTTGCATGGCCACATCCAGTTTGCGGATAGTGAGACACTTTTCAAATGATCTTTTAGTGGCGCCCAAATGATGTTGGCAAGAGCCTCTGCAATGGAGTTTCTACTTCCTGCTATAGGGTCTATCAATGCACTTACAGGTGAATGCCCTATGGAAGTGGCCACACCTTCTTTTCCCTGATAGTCTAGTGCCATTACCCCACAATTGTTTAAAGGAAGTTGTAATGGCCCGACACATTGTTGTTTGGCAACCCGTCCGGTAACACAACGGTCTACTTTATTGGTCAGCCAGTCTTTACAGGCAACGGCCTCTAACTGTAATACCTGTTCCAGGTATTCGTATATTTTATCTGAAGAATAGTTGACTTTTTGATAGCTTCTATTGGTGGAACGGTCACTCATAATCGTTTTTGGTGAACTGCCAAACATATCACTAAGTGCCAGATCCATGGGTTTATCCCCTTTCGAAGAAGATTCAAATGTAAATTGATTGTCACCGGTAACGACACCTACTTCATACATGGGAGAACGTTCTCTGTCTGCAATCCTTTTTAGTTTTTCAAGATGGTGCTTTGCAATAACCAATCCCATACGTTCTTGAGATTCATTTCCTATAATTTCTTTGGCAGAAAGCGTAGGGTCGCCAACGGGTAATTTATCTAAATCAATTTTTCCACCGGTTTCTTCTACCAGTTCAGAAAGACAGTTTAAATGCCCGCCTGCACCGTGGTCGTGAATGGAAACAATATCATTTTCATCACTTTCTACCATTCCCCGGATGGCATTGGCTGCCCGTTTTTGCATTTCCGGATTGGAACGCTGTATTGCATTCAATTCAATACCCGAACTAAATTCTCCGGTATCTGCAGATGATACAGCTGCACCACCCATGCCAATTCGGTAATTTTCACCTCCTAGAATGACAATTTTGTCGCTGGGCTTTGGAGTATCTTTTTTTGCTTGATCTGCTTTTCCATAGCCAATTCCCCCAGCAAGCATAATAACTTTGTCAAACCCAAGTTTTCGCATTTCTTCTTCATGTTCAAAAGTAAGCACAGAGCCAGCAATAAGCGGCTGTCCAAATTTGTTTCCAAAATCGGATGCTCCATTGGAAGCTTTTATAAGGATGTCCATGGGCGTTTGGTACAGCCAATCACGTTCTTTCATTTGTTGTTCCCATGGGCGGTTTTCTTCCAACCGGGAATATGAGGTCATATAAACAGCTGTTCCGGCCAAAGGAAGCGCTCCTTTTCCTCCTGCAAGCCGATCGCGAATTTCACCTCCGGAGCCTGTTGCAGCGCCATTAAAAGGCTCTACTGTAGTGGGGAAATTATGAGTTTCTGCTTTCAGGGAAATCACCGATTCAAAATCTTTTACTTCATAAAAGTCAGGTATATCAGGATTTTTAGGAGCAAATTGCTGGACTTTGGGGCCTTTTATAAATGCTACATTGTCTTTATAGGCAGAAATGATGTCATTGGGGTTTTCTTCGGATGTTTTTTTAATCAATCTAAATAAGGAAGCATGTTTTTCTTTGCCATCAATAATAAAGGTTCCGTTGAATATTTTATGCCGGCAATGCTCTGAATTGACCTGAGAAAAACCAAATACTTCAGAATCAGTCAATTTTCTTCCTATTTTTTCAGCTAATTGGTTTAAATAACCTATTTCATCATCATTTAATGCAAGCCCTTCTTGTTGATTGTATGTGGCAACATCTTCAATTTCTTTGATAGGTTCAGGAGTGATATTGATGGTAAAGATATCCTGATCTAATTTGCTGTATTTTTGGAAGAGCATTGAGTCGTAGTCTTCAATGTCTTTTTGAACAGCTTTAAACTCTTCAATCCTAGCAATGCCGGAAATTCCCATATTTTGCGTAATTTCTACAGCATTAGTACTCCACGGGGTAATCATGGCAGCACGTGGTCCAATAAAAAAATCCGCAATGGCGGATTGTTGTATTTGTTGCATAGCTCCTGAATCGAGTTCTGGAGAAGCAAATAACCAGTTTAATTTTTTGAGGTCTTCAGTTGAAAGTTGGCTTGCGGTTTGTACTGCAAAAACTTTTCTTTTTGGATTTCCGAAGAAAAGGATCATACGAGGCGTTTAATTTATGTCTTTGTTGCCAGACAGTTTGTACAAGAAAAGGCAAATTTACACAATTAAACAAAAATTAAAGCCCAGTAAACGGATATGTTTTTAACAAACAGAGAGTTATTTTCGAACAAGTTGTGCCATATAAAAACCATCGAAACCAGACTCGGAAACGAAGATTTTTTTATCGGAAATTAAATTAAATTCTTTACCGTTTTCTGAATTTAGAAATGTACTTACCTGTTCCTGATTTTCTGAAGGAAGGATAGAACAGGTAGCATACACAAGCTTTCCTCCGGATTTCACCATCTTGGAATAACGCTGTAAAATTTCTTGTTGTGTCTGTTTTATAGTATCAAGAAACTCTGTTTGCAGCTTCCATTTCGCATCCGGATTTCTTCTTAGTACACCAAGTCCACTGCAAGGGGCATCAATCAATACCCTATCGGCAGAACTATACAATTTTTTAATAACTTTTGTAGAATCGATTACGCGGGTTTCTATATTATGCGCTCCATTTCGTTTGGCCCTTCTTTTTAATTCTTTGAGCTTGTTTTCATATATATCCATGGCGATAATTTGCCCCTTGTTTTGCATAAGTGTCGCTATATGCAGTGTTTTACCCCCTGCTCCTGCACAGGTATCTATCACGCGCATCCCTGGTGCTACATCTAAGAATTCGGCTACCAGCTGTGAGGAAGCATCCTGAACTTCAAAAAAACCATTTTTAAAAGCTTCTGTTTTAAAAATATTGCTACGTTGGCTAAGTTGCAATGCATTGGGGTAACCATTTATGAATTTAGTTTCGACCCCTTCATTTGAAAGAATATCCTGAAGTTTTTCTTTAGTGGTCTTTAAATTATTGGCCCTAATGATAACTTCGGCTTGCTGGTTGAGTACATGTATTTCTTTTGTCCAAAGTTCATCCCCTAATTCTTTTTTACCCAGTTCATCCAACCAATCGGGAATAGACTCTTTATATTTCCTGATTTTTGACAGCTCGTCAAACCGGCCTTTTATCTTTCTGGCAGGTGTGCCTTCCAGTTGTTTCCAATCGGGCAGTTTAATACCTTTTAAGGTGGCCCAAACAGCAAAAATGCGCCATAGGTTATCCCTGTTAAAATGATCTTTGGTTTCTGCTATTTCAGCATAGAGCCTTTTCCATCTTACAATCTCATAAGTGGTTTCTGCAATAAAGGATCGGTCTCTGGAACCCCAACGCTTATCACGTTTAAGAAGTTGTTCTACCACCTTATCGGCATACTGGTTTTCATTAAAGATGAGGTGTAAACCGTCAATGATAGTAAGGACGAGGTTCCTGTGTAGTCGCATAAATTTAAAAATAGAAAGGCAAAGGTAGCGTTTTTAAGTGGTACTGATTGTTACTAACACTAGATGTTTGATTAATTTCATAACTTGATTTTTTATGGTTTCAGTTGATAAGACCTGAAAAACATTTTAAAGCTTAAGGGCAGATTTGAATAGTATATAATTTATGTATCTTGATACACATTAAATAATATTCAAAAGATGAAAAAATATATAATTCTGATAGCCATATTGTTTTGTGTTTCTTGCCAAGAAAAAGAGGCTGTCAACTATACGGATGTTATTATTACAGATGTTTTTAAGGATTCGATAAGTATTCGAGCTATAGAAGTGATGGATGGAAAACTAGCTTTTGCAGGTAGTAAGAACATGTATGGGATGTATGACCCTGATATCGGAAAAGTGAAGACATCTCGGATGGAATATGATTCCCTCAACTTGCAATTTAGGGCTGTGGCAAGTACAAAGCATGATTTTTTTATGCTTTCTATCGGGAATCCGGCGCTGCTTTTTAAAACAGGAGCTACCGGAAAAATGGAATTGGTGTACCGTGAAGATCATGAAAACGTATTTTACGATTCCATGAAGTTTTGGAATGATCAGGAAGGGATTGCTATGGGCGATCCTACAGACGACTGCTTGTCGGTAATTATAACCAGGGATGGCGGAAAAACATGGAAAAAGCTTTCATGTGATGTGCTCCCAAAAACAACAGCAGGAGAAGCCGCTTTTGCAGCGAGCAATACCAACATTGCTGTTGTAGGGCACCATGCTTGGCTGGTTTCCGGTGGGGAAAAGAGCCGGGTATTTCACACACCTGATAAGGGACAAATCTGGGAGGTGTTTGATGTACCTATTATACAAGGTATTAATACACAAGGGATTTATTCAGTTGATTTTTATGACGAACAACATGGGTTTGCCATCGGAGGCGATTATACCAAGCCGGAAGGTACTGTTGCAAATAAGGCAGTAACCAGCGATGGAGGCAAAACTTGGCAATTGGTAAGCGATGGTAAGGAACCCGGCTATAAAAGTTGTGTACAATATGTGCCTAATTCTGACGGAAAGGCATTGGTAGCGATTGGTTTCACCGGTATTTCTTTTTCAAATGATGCGGGAACGAGTTGGCGAACACTCTCAGAAGAAGGTTTTTATACACTCCGCTTTGTAAATGATACAATAGCATATGCTGCGGGAAACAACAGAATAGCGAAGCTGGTGTTTCGATGATTTTTAGGGATCCCTTTTTTTAAAAGAAATAACAAATTGTGGGTGGAGTTTTTCAACTAAAAAAATGACTTGTCATTCTGGTCTCCGTAGATTTCGTAGATAATAAGAGGTACTATTGATGCTATAAAAAGAAAGGTTTTCCTTGCTGAGAATACTAAGAATTAGTAATTTGAACGACTATATTGTTATAAATAAATTAAAGTAAATAATAAAATGGAATATTTAACTACGATAGGTATTTTCTTTGGAGGTCTGGGTATTTTACTTGGAAGCTTTGCAATTTTTTGGTTTGTCTCAGTATATCAAAAAATAAATGCATCAAAAAAAGATAAAGAGTAGCGAGTTAGCCCTTGCTATATTTTTAATTTCTTCTTTTCCATTACATTATGCTGGAAGCCTTAATTCTTATTAAACCGTTGCCCTTTCCGTTCCCGGAGGCGTTTAAGAAGCTCCCGGTTAAAATCGTCCTCTACTTTTTTTAATAGGATGATCTTTTTTGCAGAAATGACTGATCGCAGATTTTGCGTAAGTTTTTTTTGTTCGTTATGAATTTGTGATTCAATAGCCTCTATTTCATCTAGAACTTTTTTAGCATCACTTTCAGACATGGTTTGAAAGCTACCGTTCCGTAATTTATTTTTTATATCACGCAACTTTACATTCCGCAAATCATAGACATTATCATCATAGGTATTGTAGACCGGCCAAAACTTCTCTGCTTCTTCAGTAGTAAGCGAAAGCTTTTCAGTAATAAAGGCAATCTTTAAAGATTTAATTCGGTCTCGTTTATACTCTTGCGCCTGTGTTTTTGAAACAAGGATAAAAAATAGTACTACAGAAAGGAAGGTTATATATTTTTTCATAATGTACATTTTTAATTTTCTAAAATCAGCTCCTCATACAGTTCAATATCGGAAGCTAAATAATCAATTAATTCCTCATCAGCGAGTGGTTCCGTTATCAGTTGTATGTCTTCAAGGTTTACATCGCTATATAACTGAGCAATGTCATAGGCATCTATAGAAGTATGGTCTATATAGTTTTCTATCTCTGTACTGGTAAGGCTTTCCATAGAAAGGGAGTTTCGGTTTAAAAGAACATTAAGGCTTACCACCAACAAAATAGTAGCTGCGATAGAAGCCACTGCATAGTAATATTTTTTATACGGGTTGAGTTTGATGACTTTAGTTTCTTTTTCCAGCTTTTCAAATAACCGGCCCTCGAAATGTTCAAAGTATCCATCAGGAACTTGCAAACCATTTTTATTAAGTGGTTCGGGCTGTTGTTCATTCAGTTTATGGAACAGCCTATCTTCAAACTCCTCAAAGTACCCTTTGGGAAGTATAAAACCGGTATTTTTTTTATGCAAATCTTTTCTGCCCATATATATTAGACTATTTTAGACTTAAAAGGTTTAATGGTTTTTTACGTAATCTTCAATTTTTTTTGTCGCATGGTGGTAAGAAGCTTTTAGTGCCCCTACCGAAGTATCTAAAACAGTCGATATTTCTTCATATTTCATTTCTTGAAAATACTTCATATTGAAGACCATTCGCTGCTTCTCAGGTAATGTAGCAATGGCTTCTTGAAGTTTTAATTGCATGGTATCGCCTTCAAAAAACACATCTGCTTCTAGATTTTCCACAAGTTTGGCTTGTAACGCTTCACTACTGAGATGGTGTTTTTTTGCCCTGGCATTTAAAAAATTAATCGCTTCATTGGTTGCAATGCGGTACATCCAGCTATACAGGGCACTTTCTCCTTTAAACTTTTCAATGTTTCGATACACTTTTATAAAGGTATTTTGTAATACGTCATCTGTGTCATCATGGTTTAGTACCATACGCCGTATATGCCAATACAATTGTTCTTTGTAATTGCCTACGAGTATCCTAAACGCGCTTTCTTGCGTTTTTTTATCCTTTAGCTGGTCGATTAATGTAAGCTCAGATATCAAAAATCGAGTTTTACTAATTAGACTAATTATACCTTAAAAGGTTTAAAATGGGGCATATTTTGACTTGAATGTTAAAATTTTGTGTATTTCATCGATTATTTTAGTCCTTTTATCGACTATTTAGATTTTTATACTACATTTGAATCATCAAAATAACACATCGGTGTTCTTTTTTTGCCCCACTTTTAAATGGATTTATTATTCCCAAATCCTTACATTAAAAACAGACATCCTAACAACTATGGGTGTCTTTTTTTATGGATGCTATTTTATTCGAAAGACTGCATTTCTACCAACTTTTTATAAGTGCCATTTTTCTTTATCAATGCTGTGTGTGTGCCTTCTTCGACAATATTGCCTTGATGTAACACCACAATACGATCAGCTTTTTGAATGGTTGATAGACGGTGTGCAATCACGATAGAAGTCCGGTTTTTCATCATGTTTTCAAGAGCTGTTTGCACAAGTTTTTCACTCTCGGTATCTAAAGCGGAAGTGGCTTCGTCCAATACCATGATGGGTGGGTTTTTTAATACGGCGCGCGCAATGGACAATCGTTGTTTTTGTCCCCCACTTAGTTTTCCACCACTATCACCTATATTGGTTTGGTAACCTTCAGGAAGGTTTTCAATAAACTCATGGGCATTAGCTACTTTTGCGGCCTCTACAATTTCTTGATGGGTAGCGTCTTGTTTTCCTAACTTAATGTTGTTTTCCACAGTATCATTAAATAAGATGGCATCCTGGCTTACCAAGCCCATCAGGTTCCGTAATGATTGAATGGAAATATTTTTGATATTGATACCATCAATTTCTATGGCACCTTCATTTACATCATAGAAACGTGTTACAAGATTGGCAAGGGTACTTTTTCCACTTCCGGATTGCCCTACTAGGGCAATGGTTTTTCCTTTTGGGATTTCGAGGGAGAAATTTTTTAGGACATATTTATCTTCATACTTAAAGGAGCTGTTTTTGATGGAAATAGTTTTCTCAAAAATGGGTTTTTCAATGGCATCAGGTGCGTTGTTAATAGTATTTTCTGTTTCGAGCACCTCAATGACCCGTTCTGCTGCAGCATTTCCTTTTTTAACACTATAGGAAGCTTTACTGATGGCTTTTGCAGGGGTTAATATGTTGTATGCCAATCCCATATAAGCAATAAAAGACGATGCATCAAGAGTTTGCTCAATAAGCACCATCTTACCACCGAACCAAAGTAGGATGCCTATGACCAGAATGCCTAAAAATTCGCTGGTAGGCGATGCTAGGTTTTGCCGGTTCAACAGGCTATTGGAAAACCGGAAAAAGCGCTCGGTAGAATTTCTAAATTTATCACTAAACAGTTTTTCTGCGTTGAAGGCTTTTACAATTTTCAAACCTCCTAGGGTTTCTTCTACAATAGAGAGAAAGTCACCTTGTTCTTTTTGTACTTTATCTGATTTTCGTTTTAATGACTTCCCAATCCTGGAAATGAGCATTCCTGAAATAGGAATAAAAATGAATACAAAAATGGTGAGCTTAGCACTAATAACAAACATGGCTGCAATAGTGAACAGGATGGTAAGTGGCTCTCTTACAATCAATTCTAAAATGGAGAGGAAAGAGTGTTGTATTTCCAATACGTCGGAGGTGATCCTTGCGATAATATCCCCTTTTCGCTTCTCAGAGAAATAAGCTATCGGAAGTGACACAATTTTATCATACAAACTATTTCGGATGTCTTTTAACACACCATTACGGAGGAAAGTGATAAAGTACATGGCGAGGTAGTTGAAAGCATTTTTCATGAAGAAAAGTACAATCACTAAAGTAATGACCATAATAAGAGCTCTCATTTCGCTTTCCCCGGCGTATTGGGTTACTTGGTAATTAAGGTAGTCTTTTATATAATCATTGGCATTGCCAATACCGGTATATGTAGGTTTTACATGTAGCTGTTCACTTTTTTTAAAGAGTACATCGAGCATGGGGATCAATGCCACAAACGAAAGTGCACTAAATAGTGCATAGAGGACATTAAAAAATATGTTCAGGTAAGCATATTTTTTATAAGGGTTTGCGAAGCGAAGTATTTTTTTAAAATAGTTCATTAATGCTGTTGTAAGTTCATTTCGGAAATAATACGGTTTATTTTTTCTTCCAAACTATCATCCGTTTTTTTATAGTCTTCAATAGTTTCTAGTGTGGTATTTACACTAAAATAGAATTTTATTTTGGGTTCGGTGCCACTCGGTCTTGCCGCTATTTTGGTGCCGTCTTCCGTAGTGTATATGAGTACATTTGATTTTGGAATACTGATAGTTGCTTCCTCACCTGTAATCATATTTTTTGCTACGGAGGTGTTATAATCTTCTATCATTACAACTTTTGAACCATCAATGCTTTTTAACGGGTTTTCTCGAAGGGCTACCATCATTTGTTTAATTTCTGCTGCACCACTGATCCCTTTTTTGGTGAGGGAGATTAACCGTTCTTTGTATAATCCAAAATCGAGGTAACACTGAATTAATTCTTTATAGAAGGAGCTTCCATTGGCTTTTGCCTGAGTGGCAATTTCACAGGCCAGTAATGATGAGGTGATAGCATCTTTATCGCGTACAAAATCACCTACCATAAAGCCAAAGCTTTCTTCACCACCGCCAATAAAGGTTTGTTTAGGGTGATCCACAATCATTTTTGCAATCCATTTGAAGCCGGTAAGCCCCACTTTGCATTCTATACCATAGGCACTTGCCAATGCACTCATCATAGGGGTAGAAACAATAGTAGAGCCTATGAATTCATTTCCTTTTAATTTTCCATTGCTTTTCCATTGGTCGAGTAAAAAACGGGTCATCAATATCATGGTCTGGTTGCCATTTAAAAGCTTCATATTTCCGTCAAGGTCTCTCACGGCAATACCAAGGCGGTCACTATCCGGATCAGTTCCAATTACCATGTCAGCATTTATTGCTTCAGCTTTTTTCATTGCAAGTGTCAGTGCTTCGGGTTCTTCAGGGTTGGGAGATTTTACGGTAGGAAAATCCCCATCGGGGGTTGCCTGTTTTTCAACAATGTGCACATTTTTATAGCCGGCACGTTTTAAAACCTCAGGTAGGATGGTAATGGATGTACCATGAAGTGATGTAAACACAATACTGAAATTGTCTTTCTCCTGTGTATTGAAACTTCCATTTTTTACAGATGCGGTTATGAAAGCATCGTCAACTTCATCATCAATATAGTTTATAAGTTTCTCATTTGCTTTAAATTGAATGGAAGTAAAATCAGTCGCATTTATCTCTTCAATGATTTCTTTGTCTTGAGGAGGTACGAGCTGCCCGCCATCTGTCCAATACACCTTATAACCATTATACTCCGGCGGATTGTGCGATGCAGTTAATACGATCCCACAATGACAGCCTAAATGTTTCACAGCAAAGGAGAGTTCCGGTGTAGGGCGTAATGCTGAAAACAGGTACACAGTAATTCCGTTTGCTGAAAAAACATCAGCCACTACTTTAGCCAGTGTGTCACTATTATGCCGGCAATCAAAAGCAATGGCAATTTTAAGGGCTTTTTGTGGATATACTTTTTTTAGGTAATTGCTAAGGCCTTGTGTGTTTTTTCCGAGGGTATATTTGTTAATCCGGTTAGTACCTATGCCCATAACCCCACGCATGCCTCCGGTACCAAATTCAAGATCTTTATAAAAGCTTTCTTTGAGTTCGTCAGGGTTGTTTTTTATGAGTTGTTTTACTTGGTCTTGGGTTGTTTGGTCAAACATATCGGTTAACCAAGATTGGGCTTTTTCCAATATATTTTCAAGGTTTATTTCCATTAATTACAGAGGTTTTGTGTTGTTTATATATTGATTTTTTTAGCAATTTTATAGCGTTTATCACTTCTCTTAGAGCGAATAATGATTTCGCCTAAAAATCCGGCCAAAAAGAACTGGGTACCTATAATCATGGTTACCAATGAAATATAAAAATGGGGGCGTTGTGTGAGCAGTCTCCCTGTCGGGTTTACAAATAGTTTGTCAATACCTAAATACAAAGCAAAGCATAAACCGATAAAAAACATAAGGACCCCCAGTGCCCCAAATAAATGCATGGGACGTTTGCCGAATTTAGAAATAAACCAAATGGTGATGAGGTCTAAAAAACCATTGATAAAACGCTCGGCACCAAATTTGGTTTTTCCATATTTTCTAGCTTGATGCTTTACTATCTTTTCCTCAATTCGTGTAAAACCTGCATTTTTAGCTAATACCGGAATATAACGGTGCATTTCGCCATATACATCAATGTTTTTTATAACTTGGTTTTTATAAGCTTTAAGCCCGCAATTAAAATCGTGCAATTTTAACCCTGATGTTTTCCTTGCAGCCCAATTAAAAAGTTTTGAGGGTAAGTTTTTTGTTATAATGGCATCGTAACGCTTCTTCTTCCAGCCGGAAACAAGGTCGTAATTTTCTTTGGTAATGAGGCGGTGAAGTTCAGGGATTTCTTCCGGATTGTCTTGGAGATCTGCATCCATAGTAATGATCACATCGCCATTAGCTAATTCAAAACCGGCATGTAATGCTTGTGATTTTCCGAAGTTGCGAAAAAAACGAAGCCCTTTAACTTGTTTATTTTTACCTGCTAACTGTTCAATAGCCTCCCATGACCCATCAGTGCTGCCATCATCTATAAATAAGACTTCATATGAAAAATGATTGGATTGCATCACTTGTGCAATCCAATCATATAATTCATTTAAAGATTCTTTTTCGTTGAGTAGTGGTATTACTACTGATATATCCATGAAATTTGCATCTGAAAAATAAGTTCAAAAATACAAATTCCTATTCATCTTTTGCTTTTTTCATGACTAATGCCGGAATGAGCGATAGGATAAACCCAAAAAACAGGCTTCCAATGAGTCCAAAAGCAACTTGAATTAGAGGGGTAGAGAATTTTTTACCCATTTCAAGTTGTTGGTCTATTTGCTCAGGGGTAAGGGAGGAGTTCTGTGATAATTGGGCTCTCTGTATTTCCATAGCTTTATTCATAAACTCGGGATCAAGTACATGAATTACTAGTTGTTGGTATAAAACACCAATAATGCCACCAATTAAAGCAATTCCCACTCCAATTTTTAAAGCTTGCCCAAAAGACATAAAGCCTCCATTGGCTTTTTTGAACTGGCGCATTCCAAAGATTATAACACCAAGCATGATGACAACATTAACTATTAGAAGGCTAAAGCCTCCTTGGTAATGCATATCCATAAAATAGAGCATCAGCCCGAAGACAACGCCAATACCCCCTAAAAGTAACCCATAGGTAAGGGCAAATTTTCCTGTTTTTGGTTGTAGTTCTTCCATATTTATAATGTTAAAATTTGTTAATACTGTTTAATTAGTAATACAGTTTAATTAAATGTTACAAATCTAAAGGTAAAAATTTTTGTTCGTTTTTTTAGGAATACGGTTGGTATATTCTGAAATATCATTACATTTGCAGTCCTAAATAATGGACGTATAAAAATTATTACGATGAAGAAAGGTATACATCCTGAGAATTATAGACTGGTAGCTTTTAAAGATATGTCTAATGATGATATTTTCCTTACCAAGTCTACAGCAGATACTAAAGAAACTATAGAAGTAGATGGTTCGGAATATCCATTGGTAAAACTGGAGATTTCCAGAACATCACATCCATATTATACCGGTAAATCTAAATTGGTAGATACAGCCGGTCGTATTGATAAGTTTAAGAACAAATACGCAAAGTTCAAAAAGTAATTTTTGTTAAAAAAAATAGAAAAAACCTCTTTCGAATTATTTTCGGAAGGGGCTTTTTTATGAGTGAAATATTCCTGTAAACCTCAAAAAAAGTATCTTTACTTAAAATCTGGTTTTAAATGAATTATATTCTTTTTGACGGGCCTGTAAGAAATGCGCTTTTACCTTTTACATATACTCGTCCGGTAGCTGATATCCGCATCGGGATTCTTACAATTCGTGAAAAGTGGGAAAAATATTTAGGCTATACCACCACTACAATTACTGAGGATTATTTAGCTGCCAAATTCCCAATGGTAGAGTTGGAAGAAAATATACTCATCAATGCTTCTTTTCTTCCAAATAAAAGTCTAGCAGCTATCGTTAAAAACCTAAAACAGGGTGAAGCTGTCTTTTATGAGGAAGAGGTAGTTGCTTTTTTTATCAACGAAGCTCAAGAGACTGTAGATTTTGAAAAATATAAGGTGATTGAATATATCGAAGAACCGTTATTGCAAATTAAACACTCCTGGGATATTTTTTCTAAAAATGGTGCAGCTTTGCAAGCTGATTTTGAGTTGTTGACCTCCGGTCGGAAAAGCCAACCGGTTCCTGAAAACAATCAAGTAATTGCTCCTGAACATATTTTCTTAGAAGAAGGGGCCAAAGTAGCATGTACTGTTTTGAATGCAACTAACGGACCTATTTATATTGGCAGGGATGCAGAAGTGATGGAAGGGACTAGTATCCGTGGGGGTTTTGCCCTTTGTGAAGGGGCGACTGTGAAAATGGGAGCAAAAATTTATGGCGCTACTACTGTAGGCCCTTATAGCAAAGTAGGTGGAGAGGTCAATAATGCCGTATTTTTTGGATACGCCAACAAAGGACATGATGGCTTTATGGGAAATGCGGTAATAGGTGAATGGTGCAACTTAGGAGCGGATACCAATACTTCCAATTTAAAAAATGACTATTCTGAAGTACGGCTATGGAATTATGAAACAGAAAATTTTGCCAAAACTGGTCTGCAATTCTGTGGATTGATGATGGGTGACCATAGCAAGTGTGGTATCAATACCATGTTTAATACTGGAACGGTTGTAGGAGTTAATGCAAACATTTTCGGAAGTGGATTTCCACGTAATTTTGTTCCGAGTTTTAGCTGGGGAGGCGCAGCGGGTTATGCAACATATCGTACCCAAAAGGCTTTTGAAGTAGCCGAAAAAGTAATGGAACGGAGAAATACAACACTTACCGAAGAAGATAAAGCTATCTTGGAACATGTTTTTGAATTGACTAAAAAATGGCGGAGAAACTAAGGTTTTATGACTATTAATAAATTATAGTCCTTTTATTTTCTTCACTCTTTTTAAACTCAAAATATTTGCAGGGTTACTTTCCAATCCGTGCACGTTTTTTTTAGTAAATCGTATAGCTTGGTCATAATACAAAGGGATTATCGGTGCTTGACTTATAATGAGGCTATCCATTTTTTCATAGAGCCGGTAGCGCTTTTCATTATTAACCTCCCTGGAAGCAGTTTCATACCAAGTGTCAAATTGTAGGTTCTTAAAATGTGTATAATTAGGCCCGTTGGGCGCAAAATTTTTACTGTAATACAGGGACAAATAGTTTTCTGCGTCCGGATAATCAGCAATCCAACTGGCACGAAAAGCGTCTAACTTTCCGGTAGCCTTGCTTTGACGCAGTGTAGCAGGAGGGACTACATCAATATTGACTTTCAACCCTGTTTTTTCGATTTCTCGTTGAATATATTCACATAAATCCAAGTAGTTAGCATCTGTAGTAATGGTAATTTCCGGTTGGTTGATACCAGTTTCCTTTTTGAACTGCTCAATAAGCTTTTTTGCTTTTTCCGGTTGGTAGTTATATCCTTCTATATTGGTAAATCCGGGCAGCCCCTTTGGTATAAAACCATTTAGGGCAGGAGTACCAATACCATTGCGTAAATAGGTGATCATCTTTTTTCTGTCAAAACCATAATTTATAGCCTTTCTAATTGCCCCCGATTGTATTTCGGGCATATTGCTCTCTAGAAAAAAACCAAGGTATTCAGTGTTTAAAAAAGGCGTAGTCGCCATGTTAAATCTGCTTCTGTATTTAGCCTGTAGTTTTCCATCGGTGGTTAATAGTTCATCTTTATATGAAGCATCCAGTGAATTAAGGAAATCAATATTTCCCTGAACAAATTGTAAAAATTCACTCTGCTTATCCGGTAAAAAGGTAATAGCAACGGCTTCTAGATAGGGCAATGCATTTCCTTCGCTGTCTTTTTCGTAATACAACTCATTTTTTCTAAAAACCAGTTTGGTATTTTCTTCCCATAGTTTGAACTTGAAAGGGCCCGTTCCTATCGGGTGGGACCTAAATTTATTTCCAGTTGCTTCTACTATTTCTTTAGGAACAACAGAGCAATATTTGGTAGTAAGTAACCCTAAAAAGGCAGGAAATGGTTGTTTAAGCTGAATAGAAAAAACAGTATCATTTAAAGCCTTGAAGTTTTCCACATAATTCATTACCCATCTTCCGGGAGATGCTACTTGAGGATCTAATAAACGTCCAAAGCTATATTCAAAATCGTGGGCATTTACCTGCCGGGTACTGTCTTTCCCAAAAAGATTGTGCTTATGAAAAAAGACACCTTTCCGTAAAGTGAATGTATATGTGAGGGCATCACCTGAAATAAACCAATCTTTTGCAATATCCGGTTGAATGTTTAATGAATCATCTAATTGAACTAATCCATTAAATAATTGATTGGTAGCCCATATATCCGCTTGGTTTTTAGCAAAAGCAGGGTCGAGCGAAGCTATGTTTGAATGTTCATTATACCTAAATACTAGATGTTCGCGGGAACTTTTATTTTCATTAGCACAGGAGATAAAGATGAGTGCAATATAACCTATTGATAAATAGCTTTTTATGCTTTTATAAGAATTATATTTCAGTTTCATCATACAATATTTGTTGGTATATTTGCCCTGCTATACATGCCATGAGGATATTTTAAAAATAGCTAATTGTCATATTGAGCGCAGTCGAAATATTTAATGATTAATATATTGGATTTCTCTCCCGTAAATACGGAATCGAAATGACTGCATTTTTTAAATAGCCTTTGAGCTTTTATTTGATAAAGATAGATTAAAAAAAAACCTGATAAAAATTCGGGGACCACAGATAAAGGTGAGAAAAAAAGTAGCGTTTTATACATTGGGTTGCAAACTGAATTTTTCAGAAACATCTACTATTGCCAGAAATTTTACAGATGAAGGTTTTGATAGGGTTGATTTTTCAGAGAAGGCAGCTATTTATGTAATTAATACCTGCTCAGTCACAGAAAATGCAGATAAGCAATTTAAAAAAATCGTGAAACAGGCATTGCATACCAACCCTGATGCTTTTGTGGTTGCCGTAGGTTGCTATGCCCAGTTAAAACCGGAAGAACTGGTCGCTGTAGATGGCGTAGATTTAGTACTGGGAGCTACTGAAAAGTTTAAGATTACAGATTACCTTAATAATCTTACTAAAAATGATTTCGGAAAAATACATGCTTGCGAAATTGAGGAGGCTGATTTTTATGTAGGTAGTTATTCGATTGGTGACCGAACACGGGCTTTTCTAAAAGTGCAGGACGGATGTGATTATAAATGTACTTATTGCACCATTCCTTTAGCAAGAGGGATATCGCGTAGTGACACATTACAAAATGTTATAAAAAATGCCCAGGAGATAGCAAATAAAGGGATCAAAGAAATTGTACTTACCGGAGTGAACATTGGCGATTATGGAAAAGGGGAATTTGGTAATAAAAAACATGCACATACTTTTTATGAGTTAGTCACTGCGTTGGATGAAGTAACAGGGATTGAGCGACTTCGAATATCTTCTATAGAGCCAAACCTACTGAAAAATGAAATTATTGACTATGTTGCAAGAAGCCGCACATTTGTTCCGCATTTTCATATTCCATTACAGAGTGGTAGTAATGAAATTTTGAAACAAATGCGAAGGCGTTATCAACGTGAGTTGTATGCAGACCGCATTTCAAGAATCAAAGAAGCAATGCCACATGCGTGTATTGGGGTAGATGTGATTGTAGGGTTTCCCGGAGAAACAGAAGACCATTTTTTAGAGACGTATCATTTTTTGAACGAACTAGATATTTCATATCTACATGTATTCACCTATTCAGAACGGGATAATACGTTAGCGGCCACTATGGATGGGGTTGTCCCTAAAGCTATACGGACGAAGCGAAGCAAAATGCTTCGCGGCCTTTCTGTAAAAAAACGTAGGGCTTTTTATGAAAAACAACTAGGAACGGTTTATACAGTACTTTTTGAGGGGGAAAATAAGCAAGGGTATATTCATGGTTTTACAGAAAATTATGTTAAGGTTAAAGCGCCTTGGAACCCGGAATTAGTAAATACGCTTCAAGAGGTAAAACTTACTGAGATTGATATAGATGGACTAGCTCGATTTGATTATTTAGGAGCAGCAGTAATTTCATAAAAAAATCCCGATTGGTGATCGGGATGTAAAATCAAATTCGTATTCCGACGGGGAGTAAGTCTTTGTATTGCTTATTTTTTCTTAGGAACCTCGCTATTTCGGGACAAGTAGGCACTACCTTAGTATTCATTTCTTCAATTTCGTGTAGTACGGCTTTAATAAAATCCTCTTTAAAGTTTTCATCAGCAATACCATCTGGTATAACCAACTTAGTTAAAAATATCTTTCGCTCTTGTGAAGAATATTCGATTTTGGCTAATTGCCCATCCATTTTCACTTCAAATTGCCTAAGAAAATTGTTGTCTTGAATCGTTAACTCGTTCGTTGTCATGTGATTATTATAGTGTTTAATTATCTGTCAAATAAAAACACAGAAGCATAAAACTACCCCTGCGCAGGCATAATTCACGATTTGGTAATACTACTATTATTTATTGGTTGAGGAAGATGTCTTATTTTTGACTAAACAAAGATACAAAAAAATATTGTTAGTTGTCTCTTTTACAGTGATTAAACAATTATAATTTGGATAAGAAAACCCATGTTTATTTAATGCCTGGTATGGCGGCAAACCCTTCTATCTTTGAAAAGATACAATTGCCTGTCAACGTATATGAAATGCATTTATTACAATGGGCTATTCCTGAAAAAGGAGAATCTTTAAAAGCATATGCTCTGCATATGTGTGACGAGATAATACATAAAGACCCCATTTTGATTGGAGTTTCTTTTGGGGGTATTCTTGTTCAGGAAATGGCCAAACATATTATAACAAAAAAAATCATCATTATTTCCAGTGTCAAAACACGTTATGAGTTACCTAAACGTATGATTTTTGCCCGATATACAAAAGTGCATAAGCTGCTTCCAACAGGACTGGTAAACAACATAGAACTTTTGGCAAAATATGCTTTTGGAGAGTCTGTTAATAAACGATTGTCTTTGTATGAAAAATATCTCTCTGTCAGGGATAAATATTATATTGATTGGAGTATCGATCAAATTGTCCATTGGCAACAGGAACAGCCTATTCCTGGAATAGTACATATTCATGGAGAAAAAGATGGTGTATTTCCTACGGTTTATTTAAAAGAGTATATAGAAGTGAAAGGAGGGACACATATTATGATTATCAATAAATATAAATGGTTCAATGAAAACCTCCCAAAACTGCTCGCAGAATAACAATTTCTGGTATTTTTAGTATCTTTAAGCAAAAATTACGTCATGATAACCTACATAAAGAATACCTTGATGCTCTTAGGGGCTGTTTTTATTATTTCTTTATCTGTAAGCGCAATCCGTTCGGATAAAGATATGCCTGATAATAAAAATATAGGGAATACAGCTGATAAGTATAATGTATATTCAGTATCAATTCCTGAGACATTAAGTTTTGCAGAGGAAGATGTTCCGGTTAATGATCCGGATATCCGAGAACGGTTAGATAGAGAGTTATTGGTCAACACGTATTGGCAATCAAATACACTACTGCTTATAAAAAGGGCAAAAAAATATTTTCCCATTATTGAGCCCATATTGAAAGAACATGGGGTGCCTGATGATTTTAAATATTTGGCCATCGCAGAAAGCGGACTTCAAAATGTTATTTCTCCGGCGAACGCAACAGGGTATTGGCAGTTTATGCGTGAAACCGCCAGAGAGTATGGTTTGGAAGTGAATAGCAATGTTGATGAACGTTATCATTTAAAAAAATCAACGGAGGCTGCTTGCAAATATTTAAAAGATGCAAAAGAACGCTTTGGTAGTTGGACATTAACGGCGGCTGCATATAATGCCGGTCAATATGGTGTTGATAAGCGGTTAAACAAACAATCAGCTGAAAGTTATTACGATCTGTTATTGGGAGAAGAAACAGGAAGGTATGTGTTTCGCATTTTGGCTTTTAAAGAAATTATATCCAGCCCCGAGAAATATGGTTTTAATGTAGATGAAGCGCATTTATATTCATCAGTCCCCACTTATGAAGTGGAAGTAGATACTGCAGTTTCTGATTTTACTGCTTTCTCTGAGGGATTCAATATCAGTTACAAGGTTCTTAAAATACATAATCCTTGGTTGAGAGAATCTTTTTTGAACAATAAATCCCGAAGAAAATATCAAATAGAAATTCCTAAAGATGGTTATTATCAGGTAGGTAAATAATGTGGATATATATAAAAGAGCATGCATGGGAACTTTTTATTACACTCAACTATGTCATTGCTTTTTTTGCTGCAGTTACTATCCTGCTCAATAATATCAACCCTACAAAAGCCTTATCTTATTTACTCTTATTGGTTGTCTTTCCTTTTTTGGGGTTGGTAGTTTACTACTTTTTTGGGCAGGAATATAGAAAAAACAAGATTTTCAGACGAAAAAACATCCTAGACCAGCAAAACATTAAGCAATGGCGAAAGGCACTGGACCGTCATGAAAAAGAATTTCCATTATTTACTAAAGATGCTTTGGCGGATAAAATTCGGTTAGTACGTTTGCTGCAAAAAAACCAAGATGCTCCCTTAACAAAGCATAATCATGTAGAGGTTCTTATCAATGGGGAAGCTAAATTCCCACGCCTTATTGAAGATATTAAGGGAGCAACGGCTACCATCCATATGGAATATTATATTATTGAAGATGATGAGTTGGGTAGTAAGCTTATCGATCTTTTATGTGAGAAGGCAAAATCAGGGATAAAAGTGAAATTAAGTTATGATTATGTAGGAAGTAGGATATCAAGGCATTCAAAACAAAAAATGAAAAAAGCCGGTATAATATTTCGGGCATTTATGCCGGTTTATTTTCCACGGTTTGCCGGTAAACTTAATTATCGGAATCACAGAAAAATAATAGTCATTGACGGTAAGGTAGGTTATGTAGGCGGCATGAATATAGCAAGCAGATATGTGAATAATGGTTCAGGGTTATTTTGGCGCGATACCCATATACGTATAGAAGGTGAGGCAGTGGGTTCCTTGCAATTGCATTTTTTATTGAATTGGGATTTTGTTACTGATATTGATATTAAAGTGGATGCTTCTTTGTTTCCCAAACATGCCGTTTCTAAATCAACTGCTGTACAGATTGCAGCAAGTGGCCCTGATTCTGATTGGGCCAATATTATGGAGGCGATTTTTACAGCTATTAATGTAGCGGATGATTATATATATGTTGCTACGCCTTACTTTATTCCAAATGATGAGATTTTGACTGCCCTAACGACGGCATCGAGGGGAGGGGTAGAAGTGAAGCTTATTATACCTAAAGATTCGGATTCCTGGGCATCTAAGTATGCTTCCTATTCTTTTGTGGAAGAGTTATTGGCATCCGGGGTACATGTTTATTTATATGAGAAAGGGTTCATCCATGCAAAAGTAATTTTGGTAGATGGTATATTTACTACCATAGGCACAGCTAATATGGACTATAGGAGTTTTACGACTAATTTTGAAATCAATGCACTTATTTATGATGAAGAGGTTGCCAAATCTACTTTTCAATCCTTCCAGGAAGATTTTAGATATTGTGAAGAGTTGAATTTAGATAGTTGGCAGGGAAGAAAGTTCAGCCAGAAATTAAAAGAATCGTTCTGTCGCCTATGGGCGCCATTGCTGTAAGAGAAATTTTATATTCGTTTCATCTGCTGTTGCATCATCTTTATCTGTTCAGAAAGCATGTTTTGCTTATCCAGTTTTTTTGCTTCATTCAGTAGCATGGTAGCTTCCCGTTTTCTTCTTTTTTGCATAGCGATTCCTGCCAAGCTTAGTTTCGCCATGGCAATATCATAACTCATAGAGAGTCCAAGTTTCAAAGCCTTCTTAAAATATTTTTCAGCCTCGGTCAAATTGGTTTGTGATGCCATAATACCGTGCAGGTAATTATAGTACCCTTGTTGTTTGGTGGTAAGTGCAGTTTCAGGATTGGAAATCCGGTTCAGCCATTTTTTAGTGCCTTCAAAATCTTGTTTCCGCATCCTTAGGAAAGCTAATAAAATTAGCTCGTTCCGAAAATAGAGGAAAATAAAAACAAGTGATAAAAAAATAAGGGCAATACCATTTCCAATATACCCTTCTGTAAATTGCCACACAGCAGTTGCAATAATTAATCCCGCAATAATAAGTTTAAATATTTTATTGAACATTATTTTTTATTTAATACGTTGAAATGTCGTTTTAGATGTAATGGTTGTCGGAATTTCATCATCACCAATTAAAGCTATTACAGAATTTCCGTTAAAAGTCCCTTCTACAGTCATTTCATTTAAGAAACCACTTGTAGCATCAATAGTAACAGCTGTTTTTTGTTGCCCTGTTAAATGCATGCTAACACCCATTTGCTCTGTTTTCATGATAGCATCAGCACTGGCTGTTAAAGAGGCTTCTTCTTTATTCCAAGATTTTAGCTGCCATATATTTTCAGTAGCCAGCTTTCCGGTATATGTATTTGTCCATGAGTCATTAACCGCGATGGTTTGCCCCGAGTAAAAATAAGTCATCTGTTTGAAGCTTTCAGATAAAGAATCAGAACTATAATTAGTTTCTAGGGAAGCCCTCATAACAGACAAGGTAAATTCATCTTCAATATCAGTCGCATCAAGCATGCGATCGATCAATTTATCAGCTTTTGTTACAGATAAAATATCACCTGTTTTAGCCATATTAATAACAACAGGATGATTTAGCATAGCATTAAACATTTTTGTTTCTATACTATTGCGAATAGTGTCTTTTGCATTCACATCCATCAATAATCCTTCCAGATTAGAACTCATTTTAAGCTTCAGGTCCAAGTATGTCATTTCAATTATATAACCATTTTTAGAGGTGTCGGAAACAACCAGTTGTATAATTCCTGAAAAATCATTGGTTACTTCCTGTATCATACCATTTATATCCTGAGTGATTAGTTGATTGGCATGTTGATATATTTTGAAGGTGTCATCTTTTTTCAAATTATATTGAAGAACACCCTGTGCAGCTATGGTATGCGAAAAAACAAGAAATACAACTATTGAAAAAAGATGCAACAAACGCATATAAAATATATTTAGTTATGGGTCGCAAAGGTAAGAAAACATATATAAATATTTTTTAATTTTAGGTTTGTAAGAGTAAAAACTCTTTGTATATTTGCGCCGCGCTTTTACAGAGTAGTTCTGGCAAAATGGAGAAAGCATTTTTTAGAAGCATTAAGACATTTCAAAGATGAAAAGAACATTTCAGCCCTCACGAAGAAAGAGAAGAAACAAACATGGTTTTAGAGAAAGAATGGCTACAGTCAATGGCCGAAAGGTGCTAGCTCGTAGAAGAGCAAAGGGGAGAAAGAAGTTAACAGTTTCTTCAGAGCCAAGGCATAAAAAATAATGACTAATAGAAGCATAAACATATTAAGGGTGTTACTTTCAAAGTAACACCCTTTTTTTATATATCATAAGTTCCTTATCATTGTAAACAATACAGCAATAATAAAATGCCAAAAAGAAAAGACATCAAGACAATTTTAATTATAGGCTCAGGGCCTATTATTATTGGTCAAGCATGTGAGTTTGATTATTCCGGATCGCAAGCCCTTCGATCATTAAAAGAAGATGGGATAAAAACAGTACTCATTAATAGTAACCCGGCAACTATTATGACCGATCCGGTAATGGCCGACCATATTTATTTAAAACCGTTAACAACCAAATCAATTATAGACATCCTGAAAAAACACCCCGAAATTGATGCGGTGTTACCTACTATGGGCGGACAAACAGCACTAAACCTATGTATAGAAGCTGATGAGAAGGGAATATGGGGCGATTTTGATGTTGAAATTATTGGTGTTGATATAGATGCTATTCAAATAACCGAAGATCGCGAAAAATTCAAAGAGCTGTTAAAAAAAATAGCTATCCCTGTAGCACCTGCCAAGATAGCCACCTCTTTTTTGAAAGGAAAAGAAATTGCACAAGAATTTGGGTTTCCATTAGTGATACGCCCATCCTTTACTTTAGGAGGCACAGGAGCTTCTTTTGTACATAACAAAGAAGAATTTGATGAATTGCTTACCAGAGGATTGGAAGCATCTCCCATACATGAAGTATTGATTGACAAAGCCTTGTTAGGTTGGAAAGAATATGAGTTGGAATTGCTCCGGGACAAGAATGACAATGTAGTTATTATCTGTACCGTAGAAAATATGGATCCTATGGGAATCCACACCGGTGACTCTATTACTGTTGCGCCTGCGATGACCTTATCTGATAGGACGTTTCAACGGATGCGGGATATGGCCATAAAAATGATGCGGAGCATTGGTGATTTTGCAGGAGGATGTAACGTACAATTTGCTGTAAGCCCTGATGAAAAAGAAGATATCATTGCAATCGAGATTAACCCAAGGGTATCACGCTCATCTGCATTGGCATCAAAAGCAACTGGTTACCCTATTGCAAAAGTTGCCGCAAAACTGGCGATTGGTTATACATTGGATGAGCTGAACAATCAAATTACTAAATCAACTTCAGCACTATTTGAACCCACCCTCGATTATGTCATAGTAAAAATACCACGTTGGAATTTTGATAAGTTTGAAGGTGCTGACCGTACGTTAGGGCTTCAAATGAAATCTGTAGGAGAAGTGATGGGCATTGGTCGCTCCTTTCAGGAAGCTTTGCATAAAGCTACACAGTCGTTGGAAATCAAACGGAATGGATTGGGAGCTGATGGAAAAGGCTATACCAATTACGATCAGATTATAGAAAAGCTCACTAAGCCTAGTTGGGACCGTGTATTTGTTATTTATGACGCCATTCAGATAGGGATTCCATTAAGCAGGATCAATGAAATTACAAAGATCGACATGTGGTTTCTCAAGCAATATGAAGAACTTCACCACCTTGAAAAAGAAATCAGCACGTACACTATAGAGACCCTTCCAAAAGAATTATTGTTAGAAGCTAAACAAAAAGGTTTTGCTGACCGGCAAATTGCCCATATGTTAGGCTGTTGGGAAAGTGAAGTTTATAAAAAACGTGATGAATTGGGCGTAAAACGCGTTTACAAACTAGTAGACACCTGTGCAGCAGAGTTTAAAGCGTTAACGCCATACTACTATTCAACTTTTGAAGCAGAAGTAGAAACTGCTGATGGAAGCCGATATATTGATAATGAAAGTAATGTAACCGACCGGAAAAAGATTTTAGTATTGGGTTCAGGGCCAAACCGCATCGGGCAAGGAATCGAATTTGATTATTGTTGTGTACATGGTGTGCTAGCAGCTGCTGAGTGTGGTTATGAAACTATTATGATCAACTGTAATCCTGAAACAGTTTCTACTGATTTTGATACAGCAGATAAGTTGTATTTCGAGCCTGTTTTCTGGGAACATATCTATGATATCATCCGGCATGAAAAACCCGAAGGGGTAATTGTCCAGTTAGGTGGACAGACTGCTTTGAAATTGGCTGAAAAACTCGATAAATATGGTATCAATATTATTGGGACAAGTTTTAAATCACTTGATTTGGCAGAAGACCGGGGAAGTTTTTCAACGCTCTTAAAAGAGAATGATATTCCATATCCAAAATTTGGTGTGGCCGAAACAGCTGAAGAAGCTTTAAAGCTTGCTGATGAACTTCATTTCCCATTATTGGTACGGCCATCCTATGTGTTAGGTGGACAAGGAATGAAAATTGTGATTAACAAACAAGAGCTAGAAGAGCATGTGGTAGATTTGCTCCGAAAAATCCCTAATAACAAATTATTGCTCGATCATTACTTGGATGGCGCTATAGAAGCAGAAGCAGATGCCATTTGTGACGGCGAAGATGTATATATTATCGGAATTATGGAACATATTGAGCCTTGTGGTATCCACTCCGGTGATTCGAATGCCACCTTGCCACCGTTCAATCTTGGAGAATTCGTGATGCAACAGATAAAAGACCACACCAAGAAAATTGCATTGGCATTAAATACAGTGGGGCTTATCAATATTCAATTTGCCATTAAGGATGATACGGTATATATTATAGAAGCCAATCCAAGAGCTTCCCGTACCGTCCCATTTATTGCCAAAGCATATAAAGAACCCTATGTAAACTATGCGACTAAGGTAATGCTAGGGCATAAAAAAATAAAAGATTTTACGTTTAATCCTCAACTGGAAGGCTATGCCATTAAACAACCGGTATTTTCTTTTAATAAATTCCCGAATGTCAACAAAAATCTTGGGCCGGAAATGAAGAGTACCGGAGAGAGTATTTTGTTTATAGATAGTTTAAAGGATGATGATTTTTATAACCTCTATTCTCGAAGGAAAATGTATTTGAGTAAATAAGTATATCCCTTTTTAGGGATGATGCTATAATTTCTGTGGAATGTGGGGACTAAGAAAAATAAATGTTTCTATTAAATTTTTTCACAGACAATTCTAAATCCAATTGAAAACCCCCATAATCCTGGTTCATGTGTTTTTCTATGGGAAGATTTTGCATTTTCAGCCCCAAAATACCAACTACCTCCTCTTAATACCTTTTCTTTTCCGTAGGAAGCTCCCTTAGGGTCCGTAATCTCTTCTTTTGGATAAGGTCCATACCAATCACTAACCCATTCCCAAACATTGCCATGCATATCGTATAACCCCCATTGGTTAGGAGGATAGCTTCTAACAGGTTTTGGGCTTCCATGGTATGCTCCTGATACTGAATATTTTGAAGCTATTTCAGCATTGTAATTAGCTAAAGTGTCTGTTAGATACAGACCATAAGAAAAAGGAGTTTTTGTTCCTGCCCTACAAGCATATTCCCATTCAGCTTCTGTTGGAAGTCGAAAATGATATTCATTAGATAGTACATTTAATTTATTTAGAAAGATTTCTATATCAAAGTATGAAATACTAACAATTGGATAGTTTGGATTTGTATTCCGAAAAGGGGAAGGTTTTTCAGGGTGAATTTCTTCATTTCCCATGATCTTTTGCCATTGGTTTTGAGTAACTTCCGTTTGGCTTAGCCAATAATCTTTTGATATAATTACCTTGTGCAATAATTCTGCATTTATAGTATCATTGTATTTATGGCTTCCCATTTGGAAACTCCCTTTTGGGATTCGTATAAATTTCATGCCCAAAACAGGGTCTTTCATGACAGAGTAGGAATCAGCTTTTTTCTGGCAAGATATAAAGCTAAGAACGAATAGTATTGTTATGAAGATATATTTAAATTCATATTTTCTATACTTATAAAGGGTAAAAGCTATATAGGAACAAGATAATATCATTCCTCTTCTGCACGCTTTAGGATAGGGTCAGGAAGTGATTTTTTGGCTTTGGCGCCCATCTTTTTTAACTTTTCAATAGTTGTAACGATATTACCCCGGCCTTCAAAGAGTTTATTCATGGCACCTTTGTACTCATCTTTGGCTTCATCCATTTTTTTACCCAATTTAGTAAGGTCAGTAATAAAGCCTTCAAACTTGTCATAGAGTGCACCTGCTTGCCGGGCAATTTCAATAGCGTTGCGTTGTTGTTTTTCATTGTTCCACATGGAATCAATAGTACGTAATGTAGCCAATAATGTAGAAGGTGTTACAATGACGATATTCTTTTCAAAAGCTTTATTATATAACGTATTGTCTTGATTGATGGCAATCGCAAATGCCGGTTCTATGGGGATAAACATAAGTACAAAATCAGGGCTTTCCATCTCATAGATGTCTTCATATTTTTTATCTGAGAGTTGGGCTATGTGCCGCTGAATGGAATTTATGTGCTCTTTTAAATATCTTTGTTGTTCTTCATCCTCAGTATTTACATACCGTTCATAAGCTGTTAAAGAAACTTTGGCATCAATGACCATTTTTTTACCGTCCGGTAAGTGAATGATCACATCGGGCATAATGCGGGAACCATCTTCAGCCTTGAAACTTTGCTGTATTTCATATTCCCGCCCTTTTTCAAGGCCACTTTTTTCAAGAACGCGCTCTAAGACAAGCTCACCCCAATTCCCTTGCATTTTGCTATCGCCTTTAAGTGCTTTTGTCAAATTGACGGCTTCTTTGCTCATTTGTTCGTTAAGTTCTTTTAATCCAAGTATTTGTTGACGGAGGGCAGCATGATAATCAATACTTTCTTTATGGGTTGCTTCTACCTTTTTTTCAAAAAGTTGAATGCGTTCTTGTAAAGGGGTTAAAATATTTTTAATGTTCTCTTTGTTCTGCTCGGTAAATTTGTTTGATTTCTCATCAAGGATTTTATTGGCAAGGTTTTCAAATTCTTTGGTAAATTTTTCTTGAAGTTTTTCTACTTCTTCTTTTTGTTCTTTATTTTTATGAAGCAGGTTTTCAAGGTCAGCTTCCTTTTTGATAAGCTGTATATTAATGGCTTCTTTCCCTTGTCGTAGTGTTTCTTTTTCTTCTTTATCTAATTGATTGGCACGCTTTAGTTCATCAATGGTTGTACGTAATTGTGATTCACGTTCCAAAAGAGCACTTTGTCTGACCTGTGTTCTCAAGTTTTGAATAAACATACCCAAAATTGTACCAACCCCGACAGCTATAAAGGAAATAATAATAGTAATAGCAGCTGCTGACATTTTTTGTTTTCAGTTTAGTGTAAAGATAAAATTTTATATGGTTTTTAACTTCATTGAAAACCGGAAGATTATTTGTTAATTTTGAACGTTCCGGAAGCAGCATCAAAGTCAATTAAATCTTTCGGGAATAGGTTAGAAAAGGTATTTTGTTCAATCAATTCAAATGGTTGTCCAAAAATACTGCCGGTAGGCGTCATTACCAATATTTTATCACACAATTGGATGGCCATTTCTATTTCATGTGATGAAAATAAAACGGCCCGCTGTGTTTCATGTGCAATTTTTTTCAACAGCTTTAATATATACGCTTTATGGTAAATGTCTAGGTGCGTAGTTGGCTCATCTAATATCATAAGTGGTGTGTCTTGTGCAAGAGCCCTTGTAATCATTGCTTTTTGGAGTTGGCCGTCACTCAGTTCATAACACCTTTTGTATTGTAATTCCAACATGTTGGTAAGCATTAATGTTTTCCGGATTTTAATACGATCATTTTCAGTCAATGTCCCAATCCAATTGGTATAAGGATGCCTTCCTAGTGCTACTACTTCATTGACGGTTAGGTTTTTTGAAGAAATGGGTTCGGTAAGGACAATACTCAGTTCTTTGGCCAATGAAGTAGGGGTGTGAGCCTGAAGTTCTTTATCATTAAGTTGTATTTTTCCGGATAATTTGGGTTGAACAGCAGCTAAAGTTCGTAGTAAAGTAGATTTGCCTACTCCATTAGCACCCACGATAGCAACAAGTTCTCCTAGCTGAAGTGAAAAGTTAATGGTATTTGCCACTTCAGTAAGCTGTTTTTTGGTTTTATACCCAATGTTTAGGTTTTCAACAATAAGGACAGTATTTTTTTCTTCAGGTTTTATAATTGCTCTTTTATTTTCTTAATGATTAAAATACCATTTTCTGCTTTTTTACTAACAACCAAACTACTACCGGGGCGCCTACCAGAGAGGTGATAGCATTAATGGGTAATGTAAACTGACTACCTGGTAATTGGGCAATACTATCACATAACAACATTAATATTGCACCATATAAAATAACAGCCGGGATAAGTGTTTTGTGATTGGTAGTATTGAATATTTGCTTTGTAAGGTGTGGCACTGCCAATCCAATGAAGGCGATAGGACCAGCAAAGGCAGTAGCACTTCCTGCCAATAAACTTGTTGCAATGATAATGAGGTATCGCGATTGCTTTATATTTAATCCTAAGCTCTTTGCGTAATTTTCGCCTAATAATAGCGCATTTAATGCTTTTAAGGAGAGAATACTGAGAAACCCACCTATCATAAAAATGACCCCAAAAAGGAACAATTCGTTCCAACTTAAATTACCAAGGCTTCCGAATGACCAGAAAACATATTGCTGCAGTTGTTTCATATGACTGAAATAAGAAAGTACGCTTACTACAGCAGCAGTAATACTACCAAACATAAGCCCAATGATGAGTATGGCCATCGTATCACGTATTCTGGATGCAACAATCATTACCGCTACTAACACTAAAAAACTCCCAAAGCTTGCTGCAATGGCAATAGAAGCATTACTAACGATGTTTGTAGTTAACCAACCTCCAATAAAAGCACTTCCCAAAAGGAGAAAAGCAAC
The DNA here is from genome assembly GCF_037645805.1 of Leptobacterium meishanense. Lineage (NCBI taxonomy): Bacteria > Pseudomonadati > Bacteroidota > Flavobacteriia > Flavobacteriales > Flavobacteriaceae > Leptobacterium > Leptobacterium meishanense. The sequence continues at coordinate 247,508 of NZ_JBBEXE010000006.1, read as the reverse complement.
TCCTAAACTGGCACCAGAGCTAATACCTAATACAAATGGGCCTGCCAAAGGGTTTCTGAACAGTGTTTGCATTAATAATCCACTAAGTGATAGTCCACCGCCAACCATTATAGCAGTAATTGCTTTAGGAACACGGTAGTTTCGAATGATATAAACCCATGATTCTTTTTCTACTTCCCCACCAATTAGCGATAAAAAAACGCTTTTAAAAGGAATATATACTGATCCAAGACTGATATTTATAAACATTCCTATAACCAGAATAATGATAAGGATACTAAAGGGTAAGTGATATGTTTTTTTTTGATCCAAAATTATTTCAGAGGTTTAAAAAAGAAAGGGTTGTATTCGGGGAAAAGTTCAGGATGTAAGATACGCACGAGATCCTTAAGCACAATATCCGGTCTGTTTGGTGCCAGCTCATAATAAAGCACACCTCCTGTCTCGCCTCTTGTTGCACTAAACGTGTATACCCTTTTTTTATTGAATGCATCAAATTGATCATAGTGCCTATTGGCAGTAATCATTTCTTCATAAGAAGTAAATTGAGCAGGGCCTATCCAAAAATTGGCATTTATACCTTTTTCCAGTACACTTTCAAAACTTAGATATAAACTACCCGTTCCTTTAGAATTTTTCCAAAGGTAATCGGCATTGGCATCGGTAATAAACTGAGCAGCCCAACTTTCTCCCGCAGGTAAATACCAAATATCTTTGTACAATGCACCACTTAAAACGGTAGGTTTGCTAGTGGCTTTTTTAGCAATCTTTTTAGTCTTTATATATTCTGATTCAATACTGTTGAAGATGCTATCTGCTTTATGTTCTGCATTGAAGAACGGAGCAAAGAACTTTATCCATTCTGCTTTTCCTAATGGTGTTTTCTCTGTCCAATCACCATTATAGATTACCGGGATACCTGACTTTGTAATAGTTTCATAGGACTTGTTTTGGTCATTTATAGAAAAACCAATTACAACATCCGGTTGTAGGTCAATAAGTATTTCAGTATTGATTCCTTCATTTACACCTAATTCTTTTATTTTTCCATTTTTAATATTGTTTCTGGTTTTTTCAGAAGAAATATATTTTGTATCAGGGAAACCTACCAGGTTTTTTTCTACTCCCAAAGCTTCCAGGGTTGGAATATGTGTTGTAGAAGTCACTACAATTCGTTCAACAGGGATCTCTACAACAGCATCATATGTATCAATCTTAGGGGCTTTTTTCCTGTCTTCAATCAAAAGATATTTAAAAGTGTTAGTTGCTTCAGGCCATGGCGATAAGACTTCTATAACTTTATATCCATCAAACACATTTACTTGAAACCCTTGTGCATGCTTAATAGTTATTTTTTCTTGAGGAACTTCTTCTTTTGGTTTTTTGCCTTGACATCCCAACAATACATATACAATACTGACTAATAAAATGTGCTTTCTCATAGAATTCAAAAATAAGATTATTTCAACTTTTTGAAGCAGGTGATTTAAAAAAGGTTATTTTCGCAGAGAAATTTGGTTTCAAATCTGTTTCCAACAGAGGCGAATTAATAGGGAATTAGGTGCGCTTCTCGATAGCAATTCCTAAGCTGTTCCCGCAACTGTATGCTTTACCCGAAAGGGGGCTTATTACTTCTTCTAATACCACTGCTAGTGTATAGCGGGAAGGTGAGTAGTAAGACGCAAGCCAGGAGACCTGCCAGATTTTGTAAAACGATGTCAAACTTTCGGGATAAGAGTTTGGGTATGGATAGCTACATACTTTTTTCCCATTAATTAATGTTAGAAATGAACAAAAGAGTAATTATTTTGGAAATATTTGTATTCCTGTGCAAGCTTGCTTCGGCACAAGAGCCCTCAAAAAACAATAAGAAAGTGGAAGAGTTGGATGAGGTAGTGGTGGCTGATTCACGTTTTGAATTGAAACGTGAACATTCGGGAAAAACAGTTATTAAAATAACAGCAGAAGAGCTTGAAAGGAACCAGGGAAAGAGTGTGGCTGAAATCATCAATACAAAGAGTGGTTTTGAGATTAATGGAAGTAGAAGTAATGCGGGACAGAACTTAAGTTACTTTGTAAGGGGAGGGAATAACCGACAAGTGTTAATAATGATTGATGGGATTCAAGTCTCTGACCCTTCACAAATTGCAAATGATTATGATCTTCGGTTGCTGTCTGTGTCACAGATTGAGTCTATTGAAATCGTCAAAGGAGCAGCCAGTACTTTATATGGGAATGCTGCAGCCACGGCAGTAATCAATATTCAGACTAAAAATCCCTCTGAGGAAAAAATAGCACTTACACTTCAGTCGAGTATAGGTACCAATCAACCTCAAGAAGAAAAAAAATATACCCCTACAGATTTTTCAAACAGTTTATCATTGAGTGGAACTACAGGAAAATTTAATTATGTAGCAGGTTTTAGTCAACAATATACCGATGGACTTTCAGCAGTTGTTGATACAAATAATGAACGTGACCCCTTTTCGAGGCTTAATGCACAGGTGAAACTAGGGTATACGTTTAATGATTATTTTACACTAAAAACGTATGGAAATTATGATACATTTAAGGCCCATTTTGACAATTCTTTTCCCGTGATGGATGCGGATTTTTCATCAGACAGCGAACAATTTAGGTTTGGAATAGCCTCTAAGTATATTTATAAAAATGGGAGTATTAATCTAAATGCAGCATTTAATAAAATAGACAGGGTTTTTGAATCGGATTTTCCGGGGACTTTCAATGGTAAAAGTTATGTGGCAGATGTATTCAATAAATACAATTTCAATGATAAGTTTTATACAATTCTTGGAGTAAACTATATAAATAACCAAACAGATTTTGGAGGTAATGATAATTATTCGTCTGTAGGCCCTTATGCTAATGTAGTATGGATTTCTGATTTTGGGTTGAATTTAAATACCGGGATACGGTTGAATAACCATAGTGAATATGGTAGCCATGTCACCTATAATTTTAACCCTTCATACACATTCCGTTTAGAAAGTGATTATTTAAAATTATTGACGTCATACAGTACTTCATATATTGCGCCTTCACTTTCACAGCTATTTGGTCCTTTTGGGCCAAATCCTGATTTGAAACCGGAAGAAAACCGAACAGTGGAAGGAGGTGTTGAGTACCATTCAGAAAAAGTGAAATGGAGTGCAGTTTATTTCAATCGTGAGGAAATGAATTTTATTGACTTTGTTGTTATTGATTTTAATACGTTTGCCGGGGCGTATCAAAATGTTATTGAAGATTTCACTGTAGAAGGTGTTGAGTTGGAGCTAGTAACTGAACCATTTCTAGGGGCTTCATTCACGGCAAACTATACATTTACAGAGCAGAAAGATAGAGCATCACTTAGGCTTCCAAAGCATAGTGCGAATGTCAATTTTGGATATCAAGTTTCGAAAAAGGCATATGCTTCCCTATCATACCGATATACAGGGACTCGTTTAGATACTAATTTTGAAACGTTTGAAACTAATGAGTTGACAGCTTTTTCTTTGGTAGGGACCTATATTAGTTATCAAGTAATTCAAGATAGACTGAAAACATTTTTTAGCTTCGATAATATATTTAATGAAAAATATGAAGAAGTTATTGGGTTTTCCTCTCGGGGAAGGAATATCAGGGTAGGTTTTTCATTGTTATTATAGTTTCATGAAAAAGTTTCTCTAAAAACAATAGCCTTACTAAATCCATGTTTTTCAAGCTCTTTTAGGATAAACTTTTTTACATGCTTGCTGTCGGTCTCATCACAATACACATGGAGAGCATACCAAATAGGGCCAGTTTCTCCATCTAAGTATTCATCCCCAGATTCTATATATGTATTGTAAACTTGAGGAAAGGAAGAAACAGCATCATATATTGTGTCTAAAACATTTTGATGATGTGTTATTACGAACTTGTATGGTGGCTGCATTAGAGTCATATTATACCATTGCTTTTGTGGTTATTAAAGCTAAAAGTAGCATAAAAAGGTTAAAAAAAGAAAATTCTGATAAAACAAAGTAGTATATTATACCTATATATTTATTAGTTATTATAAGAACACCCATATGTAAGGTGTTTTCCGGGATGTCTATTATCAGATAAAACTTGAAATTGTTTTGTTATTTATATACTAACGTAAATATTATAGGATTGTTCAGATTTCCTCCTTCCATTTTTAAATAGTATGTTCCGCTCTCAATTAAAGCATTAGACAAATTGAAATGAATATATGGGTTTTCTTTTTTCTTTATAAGCGTTCTATTTATGATTAGTATTCCTAAAGAACTGTATAAGGTACAATGTATTTTGCCTTCTACATTTGGAAGGTTTATGGAAAATGTTCCATTTTTTATGGGATTCGGAAATATGTAAAAATTATTTTTGAGTATTGGAGAATTATAATCAGGAATCATTCGTTTTGTTGGCGTTATGATTATTTTATTACCAACAGCAGTATCAATAATTTCAAAATTTATATTGAGCGGTGTTCCAGCTTCCCCTGTAGCCCCTGAACTTGAGTATGGGGTTGCGGTGATAGCATAGTTTCCGGTTACTAGGGACTGGCCGTTATAGTTTCCACTGACATCTCCAAAAAGTGCATAGGGAGCAACACTTTCGGTTCTTGAAGCATTTGTTGTTCCAGATAATGTTAAGAACACACTACCGACAGTGGTTGGGTTGGTTTCAGCACGAATGTTAAGTGGGATACCATTGATAAGGCTGTTATCAATTTGCAACCCTTCCGAGAGTGTAAGGATATCAGTGTTGGTATTGGCATTGACAAGAACAAACTGAGTCACTTCATCTTGTGTTCCAATGGGTTGCTGAATAATTTCAAAATTTATATTGAGCGGTATTCCAGCTTCCTCTGTAGCCCCTGAACTTGAGTATGGGGTTGCGGTGATAGCATAGTTTCCGGTTACTAGGGACTGGCCGTTATAGTTTCCACTGACATCTCCAAAAAGTGCATAGGGAGCAACACTTTCGGTTCTTGAAGCATTTGTTGTTCCAGATAATGTTAAGAACACACTACCGACAGTGGTTGGGTTGGTTTCAGCACGAATGTTAAGTGGGATACCATTGATAAGGCTGTTATCAATTTGCAACCCTTCCGAGAGTGTAAGGATATCAGTGTTGGTATCGGCATTAACAAGAATAAACTGTTCAACATATAGTTCAGAAAGCGGATAATCAATAGCAATACGTATATCATTTGTGTTACCTAAAACAGTGGTTGCATTTTCATCAAAAACATTGGTGCCATCAAAAGACTCTAAAACATGAGCTATTGTAGTTCCAGAGGTAGAATTCAGTGCTTTAAAGGTAATTTCAGCAATAATAAAGCTTCCTGAAATAGTTTCTCCTAAAGGAGCCGGTGTATTTTATAATTCCTGAGGTGTTGTCAAAAACGTTAAACAGCTCAAGGTTCATAAACCCATCAAGAGAAACTACCTCTACTAATGAAGGATCAAAATTAAAATGGATTTGAACAGTATTAATGTTGGTTGTCCCTGCTTCTGCTGTTACAGTTACTTTGAAGATATCGCCTGTATTTATGGATTCTTTATCAATTGTACTGATAATATCGACAGTATTGACAACAGGTAAACTTACTATTGTTGATGACTTTACCTTTTCAGGAAAAAAGCAAAAAAAGCTGATTATAAACAGGAGTACAATTTTCTTCATATCAAGAGGCCGTATAACCATATTTTTAATATATCGCTTGTAGGCATGCAAAATCGTCTAAGTTTTGGGAAAAACTTTCTTAAAAATAAATGAGATAATGGAATATCAAAAATAAACTCGATGAAGCTACTTATTTATAGGTTTTACAATGGAGGCAAGTTATAAATAAGCCAGAGAGCTTTCTTTTATGATATTTTTACACTTTCAGGAACAAGGATAGTGTAATCGCCACCATTTCTAATAACATCACGAACAATGCTGCTGCTTATAAAGGAAGTATCAGCAGAAGTCAATAGAAATACTGTTTCTATTTTAGAAAGCTTTCGGTTAGTATGTGCAATAGCTTTTTCAAATTCAAAATCAGCAGGATTTCGAAGCCCCCTCAATATAAAATCAGCGTTGATTTTTCTACAAAAATCAACAGTCAAGCCTTCATAAATAACCACTTTTACTTTAGGCTCATTCATAAAAGCATTTTCAATGAATTGTTTTCTATTATCTAATGAAAACATGTATTCCTTTTCGGAATTAATCCCTATAGCAACAACAATTTCATCAAAAAGAGGGATCCCTCTTTTTATAATATCATAATGGCCTAATGTTAACGGATCAAATGACCCAGGGAAAATAGCACGATTCATAGAATAACAGTCATTGTTTGATTCTATAACAAATATATGACTTCTACTTTAGATAGTAAGAATTAATACTTTTTTAGAGTTTCTTCAATAGCATTATCAAACAGATCTGGAATACGGACACCTATTTTAGCAGCTTGTTGAGGTAGAATACTCGCATTTGTAAGCCCCGGCACAGTGTTGATTTCTAGCAGGTAAGGCACTCCGTCAACAAAAATAAACTCTGATCTTGTGAACCCTTCCATCCCTAATAGTTCATAAATCCTTTTGGCTATGGTTGAAACTTTCTCAGTCCATGCATCTGGAATTTGTGCAGGGGTTATCTCTTTCGATTTACCTTCATATTTTGCTTCATAATCAAAAAAGTCATTCTCTGTAATAAGTTCTGTAACAGGTAGAACGGTTATTTTTCCTTTGTATTTAATAACACCAACAGTAACTTCCCTACCCTCTAAAAAAGATTCAATAATAATCTGAAAATCTTCTTTTAAGGCTTTTTGGATAGCAGGAACAAGTTCTTCAGGATTTTTGACTTTAGAGATGCCAAAACTACTTCCCGACCGGTTTGGTTTCACGAAACATGGTAACCCTACTTTTTTTAAAATAGCATCAGGGTCGACCGTATCACCTTTATTTAAATAAAAAGAAGTAGCAGTTTTAATACCATAAGGTTTCAAAACTGATAATACATCACGTTTATTAAACGTAAGCGCTGCCTGATAAAACCCGCAACCGGTTTGTGGAATATTTAGCAATGCAAAATAAGCTTGCATGTATCCATCTTCTCCGGGGGTTCCGTGAATGGCATTAAAAACACAATCGAACGTAATGTGCATACCATCAACCTGAATGGAAAAATCATGCCTGTTTACAGGGAATTCATCATCGTGTTCATTCACATAAACCCATTTGTCTTTGAGAATATGAATACGATAAGGATTATATTTTTCTCTGTCCAAATGCTGATATACAACATTGCCACTTTTTAGTGAAATTTTATATTCACTAGAGTAGCCTCCCATGATAATGGCGATATTTAATTTCATAGTATCATACAAAACGATAGAAAAAACCGTTAAACAAAAATATCATTTATTTAATGCAAAGAAAAAAGTATTGGGTTTTTATATATTTGTTACTGTAAAGAAATGGTATGGGCTTGATTAAATTCATTTTAAGTAAAGTATTCCTTAAACAAGTTGGATTAGCAATATTGGTAGTGTTTATACTAGTGTTTATTGTTATGCAGTGGTTGAAGTATTCTACAAACCATGGTGATTATGTTACCGTCCCTGACCTTTCTAAAAAAACACTGCGGGAAGCAACCATAGCACTTAAAAAGGCAGATCTTAAATTAGTATTTCAGGATTCATCAGAATATAACCCGAAATATCCAAGATTTTCAATAGTAGAACAAAACCCTGTCGCAGGAGATAAAGTAAAAGAAAACAGGAAAATATATGTTATCTTAAACCCATCCGGTTACAGAAAAGTTACCGTGCCGGATGTCATACAGGTAACGCTTAGAAATGCAGAATCCATGTTGTTAGCAGTTGGGCTAGAGGTAGAAAAAGTAACTTATATCAATGAGTTAGGGAAAGATATGGTATATTACATAAAGCATGAAGGGAAAAACATTACACCTGGCACAAAACTTACCAAAACTTCTAAAGTAGAGCTCGTTTGTGGAAATGGAAATGGTAGGTTAAATTGATAAAATAAATACCGTGAAAAAAAATGAAGTAGAAGAACAAGATGAGGAGCTCTACGAACACTATAGCTTTAAGGCCGGAAAAGGACAAGAACCATTACGAGTTGATAAATTCCTGATGAACTTTATAGAAAATGCTACCCGAAATAAAATTCAACAGGCCGCCAAAAATGGGAATATCTGGGTAAATGATCAACCTGTAAAGCAGAATTATAAGGTAAAAGCAGGGGATGAAGTAAAAGTATTGTTTGAACATCCCCCCTATGAGTTTTTACTGACCCCGGAAGCTATTTCGTTAGACATTGTTTACGAAGACGATGTGCTTTTAGTAGTCAATAAACCGGCAGGGATGGTGGTGCATCCGGGCCATGGAAATTATTCCGGGACACTTATTAATGCCTTGATCTATCATTTTGAAAACCTACCTAAAAACAGTAATGAACGCCCTGGTTTGGTACACCGTATAGACAAAGATACCAGTGGGTTATTGGTTGTTGCCAAAACAGAACAGGCCATGAACCATCTTGCCCGGCAATTTTTCGACAAAACCAGTGAACGTGAATATGTGGCTTTGGTTTGGGGGAATATAGAAGCCAAAGAAGGGACGATAGAAGGCCATATAGGACGTCACCCAAAGAACAGGTTACAGATGGCCGTTTTTGAGGAAGGAGATCACGGGAAAGAAGCTGTCACCCATTACAAGGTACTCGAGCGGTTTGGCTATGTCACTTTGGTAGCATGCAGGTTGGAAACGGGAAGGACCCACCAAATACGGGCACATATGAAACATATAGGGCACCCTTTGTTTAATGATGAACGCTACGGAGGGGATAAAATCTTAAAAGGGACAACATTTACCAAATACAAGCAATTTGTAGAGAACTGTTTTAAAATATTGCCCCGGCAGGCCTTGCATGCCAAAACATTGGGGTTTGAACATCCTCTTACCGGGAAATTCATAAAATTTAATTCAGAAATACCGGAAGATATGCAGGCTTGTATTGAAAAGTGGCGTAACTATTCAAAACATTCTTCAGGATGATTGGGGATATAGAATTGAGTAGTTAGAATTTAGTATTGAGTAGTTAGAATTTAGTATTTAGTATTGAGTAGTTAGAATTTAGTATTTAGTATTGAGTAGTTAGAAGAATACTTAATGATTAAAAATTTGAAATTCAATATTTAAAATTGGATATGTAACCAAAAAACCTTCAAATTTAAACTAGTAAAATGAATGGGCGAATAGCGAAAAGAGAATGGAAAAACATAAAATAGTAAATATTTATTCGTGTAGATTCGTGGCAGAAAAAGGAAAATTAATAATTATGGGTTATGGGTTACAAATTTGAGGTTTAAAATTAACCATTAGACAAAAACCTGAAACTGTAAACTTAGAACTGTAAACTATAAACTAAGAAAATGAAAATCGTTATCTCACCCGCAAAGTCACTAGATTTTGAAAGCAAATTGCCTACAAAACAGTATTCCCAGCCGGCTTTTCAGGAAGAGTCCGAAAAATTAAATAAAATACTCCGTAAGAAATCGCCCAAACAACTTTCCAAATTGATGGGTATTTCCGAGAAGTTGGGAGAACTCAATTGGCAACGTAACCAGGATTTTGAATTGCCCTTTACGCTAGAAAATGCCCGGCCGGCACTTTATGCCTTTAGTGGCGACGTGTATATTGGATTGGACGCCTATTCAATACCCACAGAGAAATTAGACAAATTACAGGCACAACTAAGGATACTGTCCGGATTGTACGGAATAATAAAACCGTTGGATTTGATACAGCCCTATCGGTTGGAGATGGGAACGAAATTGACCGTTGGCCGTAATAAAAACTTATATGAATTTTGGAAAAAGAAAATTACCCAAACACTGAATGATGAACTGGAAGAAGGAGAATTGTTTTTAAACCTGGCAAGCAATGAATATTTTAGTGCTATTGACACCAAAAACTTAAAAGTGCCGGTCATTACCCCTCAGTTTAAAGATTTTAAAGATGGAAAGCTCAAGATGATCAGCTTCTTCGCAAAAAAAGCCCGGGGGCTTATGGTCCGTTATATTATTGACACTGGTGCTAAAACGATGGAGGATATAAAAGGGTTTGATTATGAAGATTATCGTTTTAGTGAAGAATATACAACGAAAGACGATGTGCCGGTTTTTGTGAGGTAGTTGATAGTTTACGGTTTACAGTTCTAAGTTTATAGTTTATTTGTTAAGTAGTTTAAAGTTTAAGGGGGGGTATGTGATTAATTTTAAATATTGAATTTCGAATTTTTAATTATTTCACCATGAATCTAACATCTCAATACTCAATACTAACTGCTCAATACGATAAGTTACCTCAAAATGTTCACCCACCAACATCCATACCCGCCTTTTATTCCTGAAGATGCTACAAAACTAATTGTGGGGACGCTTCCTCCACCACGTTTTTCGACAGGCGAATTAAAGGACGGTGATGTGAATTTTTGTTATGGGAGCCGTGATGGGCAGCTATGGCCGATTTTAGATAAAATATTCAAACTGGATTTAGTTTTTGAGACTACTGAAAAAGCCATTCAACAACGAAAAACATTTCTAAAAAAGCAAAAAATAGGCATTTGTGATATTGTGGAAGGTTGTGAACGGGAAAAAGTAGATGCAACAGATCTTGGTATGCAACAGGTTCAATTGCGGGATTTAATTGGGTATCTGAAGAACTTCCCAAAAATTGACACGCTTTTGTTTATGGGGGGCAACAGTAAAAATGGCCCTGAATATTTTTTCAGGAAACACCTAAAAGAATACGGTCTGTCACTCCATTTGGTCTCCGGTGAAGTCCCTAGGGTACATATAGTTCAATTAGCTTACAACAAACAATCACGCGTTATAAAAACCGTTTCGTTAACAGCACCTTCCGGCTCGGCAAACAGGGCAGTAGGAAGCCTTCCTTTATACAAAGAACTAAAAAGCAAGAACCCTGAATTTAATACCATCGATTTTAGGGTGCTGCAGTACACCTCTTTCTTTAAAAGTTAACCATTCTGGTTTACCGTTTCGCCTTTTACATGTTTCGATGTTATACGAAACTTTTTTCTACGAGGCCGTAACTTTCCATACGATCCCATAATAATCTTACCTCTTCTGGTTTTTTTGTCTCCTTTTCCCATATTTTAGTGTGTTTTCTTAAATATAAGGAATTCTTTAAGACGGGCAATATTATATGAAGGCTATCTGAAGAGTCATTTCGAAGGAGCTATGCGACTGAGAAATCTTAAAACATAAAAGTTCTGTCATATTTTAATTAGATTTCTCATGTTCGCTTTGTTACCTCAAAGCTCAATTCGAAAAGACAGCTGTATGCTGTTAAAGAATTAATCGCAGTCATTTCGACCCCAATGCATATTGGGGGAGAAATCTCAAAAAAGCAAAAACCCCATTATCGTTTGGTTAGATTTCTCATGTTCGCTTTGTTACCTCAAAGCTCAATTCGAAAAGACAGCTGTATGCTGTTAAAGAATTAATCGCAGTCATTTCGACCCCAATGCATATTGGGGGAGAAATCTCAAAAAAGCAAAAACCCCATTATCGTTTGGTTAGATTTCTCATGTTCGCTTTGTTACCTCAAAGCTCAATTCGAAAAGACAGCTGTATGCTGTTAAAGAATTAATCGCAGTCATTTCGACCCCAATGCATATTGGGGGAGAAATCTCAAAAAAGCAAAAACCCCATTATCGTTTGGTTAGATTTCTCATGTTCGCTTTGTTACCTCAAAGCTCAATTCGAAAAGACAGCTGTATGTTGTTAAAGAATTAATTGCAGTCATTTCGACCCCAATGCATATTGGGGAGAAATCTCAAAAAGCAAAAGTCTCGTTATCGTTTAGTTAGATTTCTCACCCCCGCTCCCCGCGAGGGATTCGAAATGACGCTTTTTTATAAAATTACAATTTTACCGTAATGAACTACTTTTTTTGTAAGGTTATGTAATTTTTATTAAAAATAATTTAGATTTGTGGCTATATGTTCAATACAGGTATATATACCAGTAGATATATCCTTACGTTAACATTCATTAAAAAAAATAAAAAATGTAATATGAAAAGAATAAGTATTTTTAATCATAAAGGAGGAGTTGGAAAAACAACTTTGACTTATAATCTATCATATGCCCTTGAATCTAAGGGTAAAAAAGTTCTATTAATTGATGCCGATGCTCAATGTAATTTAACCTCAATAGCTCTTTCAGATGCTGATTTACAAAATGTTTATCAAAATGGAGGATATTCACTTAAAGATGCTTTGGGGCAACTATTAAGCGGAGCTGGAGATATTCAAATTGGAGATCCAATTACGCTGACAACCAATATATCACTAATTCCTGGACATATTGAAATCACAGATTACGAATCTCAGTTAAATACCGCATGGAATGAATGCTTTACAGGATTAGAACGTGGGTTTAGGACTCATAGTGCTATTCATAGATTGTCAGAGCAAATAGGAAGATCTTTAAATGTTGATTATATAATCTACGATTTAGGACCTAATGTTGGACCTTTAAATAGGTCGTTAATATTATCGAGTGATCATTTTGTAGTGCCAGTTGTTCCAGATCAATTTTCATTAATGGCAATAGGTTCTGTTGGTAAAAGTATTAGTAAATGGTATACTGATTGGCAGACGGCTAAACAACGAGTGCCTGCCAATTTAACTTTTAACATTCAAAACGGTGAACCAAAATTCATAGGATATATTTCCCAGCAATTTAATATTAGTAGAGGCAGACCGACACAAGCTTTCGAACATTGGGAACAACAAATTCCAAATGAAATTCAAACTAAAATGATTAATGTTCTTCCGAATAATTTGATTATAGACGGAGTAACCAATGATTTACCTTCTGTTAAGAACTATCATAGTCTCGTACCCGCAGCTCAAACAAATAATAAACCAATTTTTAATCTTAATCCACCAGAAATAAATGCCGGACATATGGGGAAAGTAAGAGATTGTAGAGCAGACTTTGAAAGTTTAGCTGAAGAAATAATCAATAGAACGTAGAATGAAAACGAATGCTAACAATGTATCTGAAATTATAGCTCCCCCCGCCCTCCCACTAGCATCCTTTGCTACTGGAGACGTTCCGTATAAAATCCCTAGGTTGTTGGACGTATAGTCTTAACAAACTCTCCCATGCCGTTCAACCCTTTTTCAGTCAGCAGTTTTATAAACGCCGAACCAATAATGGCCCCTTTGGTAGTTGTTGTTGCCTGTTGAAACGTGTCTGCGTTGCTAATGCCAAAACCAACAATTTGCGGGGCGTTGAGGTTCATAGCTGCTATTCTTTTAAAATAATCGGATTGTGCTGTTCCGAAGGTGTTTTTAGCACCGGTAACGCTGGCCGAACTCACCATATAAATAAACCCCTTAGAAACGGTATCGATATAACGGATACGCTCTTCAGAAGTCTGAGGGGTAATGAGAAACATATTCAACAATCCATACGATTCAAAAAGCGGTTGAAATTCTTGATGATACACATCCACCGGAAGGTCGGGGATAATCAGCCCGTCAATACCCACCTCCTTGCATTTTTTGCAAAAAGCGGCTACCCCGTATTGCATGATGGGATTAAAATAGCCCATGATGATAAGCGGGATATGTACGGTTTTCCGGATGTCTTTTAACTGGTCAAAAAGCACAGCAGTAGTCATGCCATTTCTTAATGCAGCCGTGGAGCTTTCCTGAATGGTAGGTCCATCCGCCAACGGGTCGCTAAAAGGCAATCCTATTTCAATCATATCAACACCGGTCTCTTGGAGTTTTTGAATGATGGGCACTGTGTCTTCTAACTTTGGAAACCCTGCCGTAAAGTAAATGGACAATAGCTTTTTATCTTCTTTTAATTTTTGATTAATCCGGTTCATATGAACATTGAGTATTGAGCGATGAGATGGGTATGGTTAAAGTTTAAAATAATCGATATAGGTGTTCAAATCTTTGTCGCCCCTTCCGGAGAGGTTGATGACAACAATCGCATCCGTATCAAATTTTTTATGGTTTAAAACTGCAAGGGCATGTGAGGTTTCAATAGCAGGGATAATCCCTTCGAGTTGGGACAGTTCAAGTCCTGAGGTCATCGCCTCATCATCTGTAATGGACATAAACGCTGCCCGCCCGCTTTTGAACAAATGAGCATGTAAAGGGCCAACACCCGGATAGTCCAATCCGGCAGAAATAGAATAAGGCTCTGTAATCTGCCCATCCTGTGTTTGCATGAGCAATGTTTTGCTCCCGTGGATAATGCCTTCTTTCCCCAAGGCTGAGGTAGCAGCACTTTCTCCCGAATGAATGCCTTTTCCGGCAGCTTCCACGGCAATGAGGTTCACTTCAGGGACATCGAGAAAATGATAGTAAGCCCCGGCAGCATTACTCCCTCCGCCCACACAGGCAATCACATGATCCGGATTTTTTCTTCCTTCTTTTTCCAATAGTTGCGCTTGTATCTCCTCTGAAATCACCGATTGAAACCGCGCTACCATGTCAGGGTAGGGGTGTGGGCCTACCACAGAACCTATGATGTAGTGGGTGTCAACAGGGTTGTTGATCCAATCGCGGATGGCTTCATTGGTAGCATCCTTTAAGGTTTTACTACCGGAAGTTGCAGCGCGCACTTCGGCACCCAACATTTTCATACGGGCTACATTGGGAGCTTGCCTTTTTATATCCACTTCACCCATATAAACAATGCATTGTATGCCCATGAGCGCACATACAGTTGCAGTGGCCACACCATGCTGTCCGGCACCTGTTTCGGCAATAATGCGGTTTTTTCCCAAACGTTTTGCGAGCAGTATTTGCCCAATAGTGTTATTGACTTTATGCGCTCCGGTGTGGCAAAGGTCTTCTCGTTTTAAATATATTTTGGTGTTATATTTCTTGGAGAGCCTCTCTGCAAAATAAAGCGGAGTAGGGCGGCCGACATAGTCTTTTAATAATTGCCTGAATTCTTTTTGAAAAGAGGATTCTGCTGTTATTTCAAGATATTTTTGGCGTAGTTCTTCCACATTGGGATAGAGCATTTCAGGGATGTATGCGCCTCCAAATGCTCCGTAGTACCCTTTTTCATTGACGTGGTATGTGTTCATTTTTTATTTTTTTAGTTGACAGTTGTCGGTTTTTAGCTAAAAGTTTTAAGTTAACGGTTTACAGTTTATTCGTTTAAAATTTTCTTCTTGTCTATTTTTAGCAATCAATTTTAAATATCAAATCTTTGATTTTAAATCTTTAATTTTTCCAACATCTTTTAATCCGGGTTTTATTTCAAACATGCTGTTTACATCTATAGCATAGCAATATTTAGAGGCTTCCTTTTTACAGAAAGAAGCGATATCGTTTAACTGTTCCAGACCAATGCCACCGCTGAGAAAAAAAGGTTTTTGTGAAGGATAGTTTTCTAATACGGCCCAATTAAAAGTGTCGCCATTTCCTCCGGGGAGCTTTCCTTTGGTGTCGAACAGGTAAAAATCACACATGGTTTCGTAAGGTGTAAGCTGTTCAAAACTGAAATTATTTCCAATGGAAAAAACTTTGATGATCTCTACTTGGGGCTGTTCAGTTTTTAACTGCTTACATAATTCAGGAGATTCTTTTCCGTGTAATTGTACTGCCTGAAGGGTATATGTTTTTACTTTTTCAATGATTTCCTCTAAGGTAGCATCAACAAACACCCCTGTTTTTTTAATAGTGGATGGAATGTCTTTTGGAATGGGGTTATCTAGATATCTTTTGGACCCTTCCCAGAAAATAAAGCCCATGTAATCAGGTTGCAGCATGGCCACTTCCTTGATGTTCTCTTCATATTTCATTCCACAGACTTTGAGTTTCATTTGTTTTTAGTTAATACCCTTCGACTGCGCTCAGGGTGACGGTTTTTGGTTAATTTTTACATATTGCCAACTACTCAATTATTTATTCTCCATTATTTTTATAAATTCCTCCGCGCTTTTTCCGGGATTATCGGTTCTCATAAAGTTTTCGCCTATAAGAAACCCTTGGTAACCAAATGTTTGTAATGTTTTGATAGCTTCTATAGTGCTGATGCCACTTTCAGACACTTTTACAAAATCATCAGGGATGTGTTCCGCCAATGTTTTACTGATATCCAAGTTTATCTCAAAGGTCTTCAGGTTGCGGTTATTGACCCCCAACATGTCAAGTGACGGCATTAGGGACTTGTCTAGTTCTTCTTTGTTGTGTACTTCCAATAAGACCTCCAGTCCCAAACTTTTTGCAAAGGTTGACAGGTTTTTTATTTCTTCTTTTGTGAGTACTGCAGCAATAAGCAGGATAACGTCGGCACCGTGGGCTTTTGCCTCCAGCAGTTGGTATTTGTCTATAATGAATTCTTTCCGCAACAAAGCGGTTTTTGAAGCAGCCCTGGCAATGATAAGATCATCCAAAGAACCACCAAAGTATTTCCCGTCTGTTAAGACTGAGATTCCACAAACCCCTGCTTTCTCATATCCCAAAACAACATCTTGTACATTGTGATTTTGGTTAATTACTGCTTTTGAGGGCGACCTGCGTTTGTGTTCAGCAATAATACCCGTAGTGCTTTTTTTTAGTTTTTCGGCCAATGAAATGGTTTCTTGCCCAAACAATACCGATGCCTCTAATTGCGAAACAGGAACAACACTTTTTTTAAGCGCGACCTCCTTTTTTTTATCGGTTAGTATCTTGTCGAGGATGTTCATTTTAGTTGATGGTTTATTCGTTGATGTGTTGTTTAATTTTAAATTTTTAATGTCAAATTTTGAATTTTACATTTTTTCAATACTCATTTCTAACTAATCAATACTATATCACACTTCATATTTTAGTTTCTGCTCAGTTCCTGTAATTTTTTCAAAGCCTTTAGACCGTTGCCATTTAACAATGATTCTTTTGCCAGTTCAAACCCTTTTTTTGGGCTTGTTCCTTTTATGGTTGCAATAGCAATCCCTGCGTTGGCACATACCACATTGTTCTGTGCTTCTGTACCCTTTCCATTCAGTACAGTCATAAATATGTTTGCAGATTCTTCAATGGTGTTACCCCCTATAATATCAACCTCTGAAAGTGTATCTACTCCAAAATCTTCAGGTTTTAGGATGCCTTCGGAACTGTTGGAGATGGTTTTGGTATTTCCGGTGAGGGAGATTTCATCATACCCATCAAGGGCATGAAGTACGGTAAAGTTTTTATTGGTATTTTGATAGAGATACCCGTACATCCGGGCCAGTTCAAGATTGAACACCCCTACAATCTGGTTTTTCGGAAAGGCAGGGTTTACCATAGGGCCCAGCATATTAAAAAAAGTCTTTACCCCAAGTTCCTTCCGGATGGGAGCTACGTTTTTCATGGCAGGATGGAACAAAGGAGCGTGTAAAATACAAATACCTGCTTCATCCAACGATTGTTTCAAAAAATCGGGTTTATTGGAAAACTTTATGCCCAAATATTCCATGACATTACTGGAACCACATTTGGAGGACACCCCATAGTTGCCGTGCTTGGTAACGGGGATACCCACCCCGGCAGCCACAAAAGAAGCAAGGGTAGAAATGTTGAAAGTGTCTTTGCCATCACCACCGGTCCCACACAAGTCAATAGTCTCATAACCATTGAAATCAATAGCAACACAGAGCTCTAAGAGCGCGTCCCGAAAACCTTCCAGCTCTTCAATAGTGATGCTTCGCATCATATACACCGTTAAAAAAGCAGCAATTTGACTGGTGTTGTATTCCCCCTTAGAAATGTTTACCAAAACTGCTTTTGCCTCTTCTTTGGAAATGGTTTCGTGGTTAATAAGCCTGTTGAGTAATTCCTTCATCATTATAATTTTATCCAGTTTTCCAATATTTTTTTTCCATTGGGCGTAAGCACCGATTCAGGATGGTACTGTACACCTTTTACGTCGTATATTTTATGACGGAGCGACATTACTTGTCCATTTTCGTCAAAAGAGGTAGCCTCCAGTACATCGGGCAAATTTTTATCGACCACCCATGAATGGTACCGGCCGGCTTCAATTTCTTTTTCCATACCGGCAAATAACGGCTCATCATCTACCGTGATGGTCACTTTTGTTGCAACCCCATGATAGACCGTGTCCAAATTGATGAGCTTTCCTCCAAAAACCTCTCCAATAGCCTGCTGGCCAAGGCATACACCGAGAATACTTTTTGTGTGGGCATATTTTTCAATAATAGGTTTTAAAAGGCCTGCTTCATCGGGAATACCGGGTCCGGGGGACAGTAAAATTTTACCAAAAGGTGCTATATCTTCCAGTGTAAGCTGGTCATTGCGTAGCACGGTAACATCACAATCCAAATCTTCTAGATAATGCACCAGGTTATAGGTGAAGCTGTCGTAATTATCTATGACTAATACTTTTTTCATATGCTTTCTGCAATTTCAAGTGCTTTGGTAAGGGCACCGAGTTTATTGTATACTTCCTGTAATTCGTTTTCGGGATCGGATTCGGAGACCAATCCGGCACCTGCCTGATAATGCAGGCAATGGTCTTTACTTAAAAAAGTTCGGATCATAATGGCATGGTTAAAATTCCCTTCAAAGTCCATAAAACCAATGGCTCCGCCATAAAAATCACGGTTGCACTTTTCGTACTGCTCAATGAGTTGCATGGCTTTGTGTTTAGGCGCACCACTCAGGGTGCCTGCGGGAAATGTGTCGGCCACTACCTGCATGGTATTGGTGTCTTTGTGCATTTTCCCGGTGACTTTGGATACGAGGTGAATAACATGGGAAAAAAATTGGACTTCCCGATAGGTTTCCACTTTTACATCATTGCCATGCCTGCTGAGGTCGTTCCGGGCCAGATCGACCAACATCACATGCTCGGAGTTTTCTTTTTTATCAACTGCCAGTTTTTTGGCAAGTTCTGCATCTTGAAGGTCATTTCCGGTACGTTTAAAGGTCCCTGCAATGGGGTGTATTTCTGTTTTTCCATCTTTTACGACCAGTTGTGCTTCGGGCGAACTTCCGAAAATCTTAAAATCACCATAATCAAAATAAAACAGGTAAGGGGAGGGGTTGATGGACCGGAGTGCCCGGTACACGTTAAATTCATCGCCCTTAAAGGCTTGTGAGAACCTTCGTGATAGTACCAATTGGAACACATCGCCACGCTGGCAGTGCTTTTTTGCGAGGGTTACGTGTTCTTTATAATCATTGTCATTAAGGTTGGAAGTGGCTACGCCCTGTTTGGAAAAATTATACGAAGCAAAATTCTTTACCTGTAGTAACTGGACTATTTCAGGGATATTGCTTTCCTTCTCATAGCAATGTGCAAAAATATAGGCTTCATTTTTAAAGTGGTCAATGGCAATGATGTTCTGATAGATGGCATAATAGACATCGGGAATGTTCAATGAACCTTGCTTTTTGGACAGTGCAATATCTTCAAAGTAACGGACGGCATCATAAGCGATGTAACCAAAGAGGCCATTATTTGCAAACTTGAAGTTGTTGTTGGTTGCCGAAAACCGCTTGGAGAATTGCGAGATGACTTCCGGTACATTGGTGTCTGGTGTAATCGTTATTGTTTCTACCGTACCATCGGGAAATAGTTGTATAACAGTTTCATTCTCTATTTTGATGGAGGCAATGGGGTTGCTACAGATATACGAAAAACTATTGTCGTTGGCATGGTAATCGCTACTCTCCAGCAGGAGGCTGTTTGGGTACTTGTCCCTGAGCTTTAAATAAACGCTCACAGGGGTAATGGTATCTGCCAATATCTTTTGATAATGTGTAGTTAACAGGTATTTTTTCATTTCGTTAAGCAATACTTTTAATAAAATTGGGCATTAAAAAAGGCTTGTCGTGATTGACAAGCCTTTGTATGTTTTTAACCGTACTACAATAGTGCTACCTCACGACATTTGCTGTTCGTAAGTTCCACCACCAAGTATGATTTATAGTTTGATTCATTTTTACCTCAATGGGTCAAATATAGAAATGAAAATTGTTTTATCAAACAAAAAGATTAAAATTCTAGATCGACTACCAAATCAAACTCATCATAGATGGTTTTATCGCCTAAATTATCAAAGAAACTTCCTGAACCATATCGCAGGCCATATTTGGTACGGTCAATTTTTAAGGCACTTGTTGCTTTGCTTCCATAAACAGAAAGATCAAACGTAATAGGGTTGGTTTCTCCTTTGACAGTAAGATCTCCGGTAACTTCATAAGAATTTTTTCCAGATGCTTCTACATTGGTGATCACCAGTTTAGCAGTAGGGTGTTTGTCAACCCCAAAAAAATCATCCGCCTTTAGGTGCCCGTCCAATTTTTGTTGGTATTCCCCGGAAAGGTCAGTACTGGTCAATGAAGTCATATCTACTACAAATTCCCCCCCGGTAAGTTTTCCTTCATCAAAAGTAAAGTGGCCGCTTTTTAGGTTAACGGTGCCTTCGTGCGACCCGGTCACTTTATACCCTTTCCAAGTAATTTTACTTTTATCCGCCTTTACTTCTTTTTTATCTTCATCTACATTCGTAAAAGATAAGGTGCTAAGTACTACAGTTAGTACTAATGCAATGTTTAAAAATTTGTTTTTCATTTTTCTGAATTTTAAGTATTAAAAATTGTTTTTAGTTAAATTTATCAAGTAACGAATTTAATTGTTCAAGCTCTTTATTAGAAAAGGAACTTAATAGTTGTTTTTCAGTATTGTCAATGATAGTGTCCATCTTAGTTAAAGCATCCAACCCCTTTTTAGTGATGTTAATTTCTACCTTTCTACGGTTTGAAGGGCACACTGCTCTGTTTACAAAGCTTTTTGCAACCAGTTTGTCCACCAACCGGGTTGTGTTGCTCATTTTATTCACCATGCGCTCCTGAATGGTAAACATATTGGCAGGCCTCCCTTTTTGTCCACGCAAAATGCGCAAAACATTAAATTGCTGTACAGAAACATCAAAAGGCTTTAGAGCTTCACTTAGTGTTTCTTTGATATTATTTTCAGCAATCATCATATGGATAATGACTTTTTTTTCTAAAGGGATTTTTTGCGTTGCCTTGATATGTAATTCAACACTCATGTAGTTACAAAATTTGTATATACAAATGTATAAACATAATTTTTTTATGATGTTAATTAACTGATAAATTTTTGTTAAAGATGTATAGGCAAAGTATAGGCTGCGTATTTTTATTGTAGAAATGAGAAAGATGAGAGCAATCATATGTTTATTGGTTTTTGTAACTTTAGGAAGCTGTAAAACGGAAAGCAAGAGAGAAAAAGGTATAGACGATCCGATAACAGCTATTGCAATAGCTCCTAAACGAGTGGTAGCATCAGATGATGTTTCTTTGAAAATTTTTGACTACGTAGGTTTTGTACCTTACTTGGAAAAGAATGATGACAAAACCTACGTGATCAATTTTTGGGCTACTTGGTGTAAACCTTGTGTTGAAGAAATGCCTTATTTTGAAAAACTTCAAAGTAATTATAAAAATAGAAATGTAGAGGTGGTATTTGTAAGTTTGGATATGCCAAGGATGATTGATACCCAATTGATGCCGTTTTTAACGAAACGACAGCTGCAATCGGAAGTAATCATGCTAGACGATCCAAAACAAAATGACTGGATACCGAAAGTGGCTAAAGAATGGTCTGGTGCCATACCGGCCACACTTATTTATAACAAGAACAAACGCAGTTTTTATGAACAATCATTTACATATGAAGAATTGGAGAAAGAAGTGAAGAAACATATTGATTGAAAAGGGATGATTGATAGTTATGAATTGTGAGCACAAATTTGAGATTAAAAATTAACTAAAAACTAAACTCCTAAACAAATAAACACATCAACATAAATGTTCAACTTAAAAACATAAAAAATGAAATTACTAAAAACCACCACGCTTATTGTATGTTTGCTGATAGCTTCGGCATTCACCACTAATACTATTGGCAAACCCGGATATGGCATAGGTGATTATGCCACAGATTTTAAACTTAAAAATATCGATGGGAAAATGGTTTCCCTAGCCGATTTTAAAGATGCCAAAGGCTTCATTGTTATATTTACCTGTAACAGTTGCCCGTATGCTAAAGCATATGAAGACCGCATTGTAGCCCTAGATAAAAAATACAAAACAAAAGGTGTTCCGGTAATAGCTATCAATCCCAACAATCCGGAATCGAAACCGGAGGATAGTTTTGCAGAGATGCAGGTACGCGCTAAAGAAAAAGGGTTTACTTTCCCGTATTTGATCGATGAAGGTCAAAAAATTTACCCACAGTATGGCGCTACCCGGACCCCGCATGTATTTTTATTGGAAAAAACAGCTAAAGGCAATCAGGTGAAATATATTGGAGCTATTGATGACAATTATCAAGATGCTGCTGCTGTAGAAACCAACTATCTGGAAGATGCCATAGATGCCATGTTGGCTGGACAGGAAATCCCTGTGAAGACCACAAGGGCCATAGGTTGCTCTATTAAAGTATAATGAGTTTACGGCATTTATATTTTAAAATGCTGCATAAAATCCTATTTTTACAGCAAAAAAAGATGACAGACCTTACACAACAAGAATGGGCTTCACAGTTTAGTGAAGACAATAACGCTATAGTGCTCGATGTGCGTACCTCTGAGGAATATGAAGAAGGGCATATCCCCAATGCTGTAAACAATGATATTTATGGAGGCCAGGCTTTTATAGATAACTTATTGCCAATGGATAAAGCCAAAAACTACTATGTGTATTGCCGCTCCGGAAAGCGGAGTGCGCAGGCCTGCCAAATCATGAAAGGTTTGGGCTATACCAATACCTACAATCTGTTGGGGGGCATTTTGGAATGGGAAGGTGCTATTGTCGAGTAAAATCAATACTGGCTCTCCTGCCCTTACCAAATGGTATGTTTGGGTAGGGTGCCCCGTTTTTATAATGGCAAATTTTTCGTAACTTTACTTTTGTTCCACATCCTTTACTTCCCCGTAATATAACCGAAAACATGCTGATGGCAAACTAAAAAACAATATTATGCCAAAGTATGTAATTGAAAGAGCACTTCCGGGGGCAGGCAGCCTTACCCCTGAACAGTTAAAAGGTATTTCCCAAACGTCTTGTGGCGTATTGGAAAGCATGGGTCCACAGATACAATGGGTACATAGTTATGTGACCGGCGACAAGATATACTGTGTGTACATAGCCCCGAACGAGACCATGGTCAGGGAGCATGCCAAAAAGGGTGGTTTTCCGGTAAATTCTGTGAATGAAGTAGCACATGTGATAGACCCGATCACTGCGGAATAATTTTTAGCAGTAGCTTTTTTATTCTTCATTCAGATGATTATTTAAATCTTTAAATTTGCTTATTAACTCATTTAGTTTACCTTTTTGTTTTTTAATTGTTTTTGGTCGTGTATAAAACCAATTAAACCCAATCCAACCAAGTGCAATGGTATATGTAACAATTGCCCAAAAAAGTGTCATCTTAGATGTATATTCATACATATATAAGCATAGGCCAATTAAAAACATAAGCAAGTATAGATTTAACATGGTAGTTTGTAAAAAAACTTGTTTCTTTTTTATGGCAGTTAAACTTTTTAAATAGTCAATATTGCTCTGTGTGTTATCGTTTTTTTTAAAAATTGGAAGCAGTTGATTATTGGCAGATAGAAACACGAAAATACCCAGGATAATCAAAATGATTCCAATTTTGGTTGTAATCATTTGTGGTTGAAAATAATGCCAAATAAAAAGCATAAATACACTTGTTGCTATAAGTAACACATTTGTTTTGATAAGTTTTCGTATAGTAGAATTCTTATATTGTTTCAATTTATTGTGTAATTCTTCAATATCGGGCTTACTAACTTTTTGCTGTAGCCAAATATTTTTAAAATCAGTATTATTGTTCATTATTTTTGAATTTTTCACTTAATTTTTCTTTTATTCTGTGAATTTTAACTCTTACATACACTTCAGAAAGACCTACAATTTTAGCAATTTCTGCTTGTTTTATATCTTCTAATTCCAATGAAATAATGATACGGTCTGTTTCGGGCAACTCAGAAATAAACTGATAAAGCATTTGTATCTGATGTTCATTAGACTCTATAGTTTCTTCCTTAAGATTTAATGGTAAATTTGATTTCTTGATTCGTTTTTCTTTCTCCAATTGCCGTAAACAGTTATTGGAAGCAATCCTATAAATCCAAGTACCAATAGCAGACTTGTTTTTAAATTTTGGTAATTGTTGCCAAACAATAATGAATGTTTCTTGAGCTAAATCTTGTGCCAAATCAAAATCATTAACAAACCCCATACATAAACGAAATATTTTTTGCCAATATGATTTGTATATTTCATCAAATTTCATTGTTTGGTTTCTTCCTAATTTTTATAAAATTTAATAATTATATATATTGCTATAGCCACCCCAATACCAACTGAGAAATTTTTCAACGCTGTACCTATTGCTATTCCAATCCCCAAAGCGACTGGTAGAACAGGAAATTTATTTTTTCTTTTCATCTGATTATTAATTTAAAAAATGATTTAATTGTTCAAAATACCACTCTTTATCATCATACATAATAAAATGTAAGCCTTTTGTAGCATACTTCAAATTAGCAGTTCTCAAATTTTCATACTGCTTTTCTATATTAGATTTAATGCTTGAAAAGTTTGAGTTTAATAAAATCAAACTTGGACATTTTATCGATTTAATTCTCTCTCGCAAATCTGTGTTTGAAAAATCGCAATACATTTCTGCAAATGTTTTTCTGTCGGATGTAACACTCCAATTCACCACCTTTTTCTGCATTGTTGTATCAGCTAAAAGACTTGGGACAGACATTTTCTGCATTTGATAAAACTGTTCGTCTGTCATTGAAGTCATCTGATAGACTGTTTTAGAGCAATCATTGTTTTCATTGCTTTCAAAATTCGGATTCATTAAAGCTGCCAAATATGGTAGCGCATCAACTACAATAATTTTGCT
The DNA here is from genome assembly GCF_037645805.1 of Leptobacterium meishanense. NCBI lineage: Bacteria > Pseudomonadati > Bacteroidota > Flavobacteriia > Flavobacteriales > Flavobacteriaceae > Leptobacterium > Leptobacterium meishanense. The sequence continues at coordinate 222,434 of NZ_JBBEXE010000006.1, read as the reverse complement.
AATTAAGTTTGGATAATCAGACGCAATAGCTAAAGCTAAAGCACCACCTAGGCTATGCCCTACAATGATTGGTTTTTCAATTTTAGTATTTTTTATAAAATGGGCAATGGCAACTTTCCAGTTTTCAAAGGTTGAGTTTTCTTCTGGCTTCATACCTGCAAACCCTGCCATGGTTAAAGAGTAACAAGTATGATCTTTTTCAAATTCAGATTTTGTTTCATTCCACACCTCTCCTGAAGAAGCAAACCCTGGAATGAAAATTATTGATGATTTTCCTTGTCCCGTTTTTTGAATTTCAAAAGGGTAAGATGTCGTTTGTCCATATACATTTACACACATAGTTGTAAAAAAGCATATAGTTAAGATTTTCATTTTCATTTTTCTAAAATTTAAATTGTTAATTATTCAATTCACCTTTTAGATACGAGAATTGTCAAAATGTTACAATTACATTAAAAATAGTTTAGGACTTTATTATTAACTTGAAATTATGGGGAGATTGTTATAATTTCTTTAGGCTTTTTATGGGAGCGTCATTACAGGATTTGTTTCTATAGTGATTTTTAAATCATACTACTAATATTAAGATATAGAAAAAGAACAAATTTTCTCTTATTGTCCCAACACCTGCAAAAAAGTTTCTGGTTCAGGGCGTACACGGTAGTTGTCGGTAAGATCTGCAAAGATTATCTTCCCCTTTTTATCCGTAATCACCACTGTTGGCATAATGGTGTCGCTACTGTAACCAAATAATTGAAACCCTGCAGGAATACCATTTTTAGTAAGAATGCCCAATTGTTTTGCCACGGTGTTATTTACATCTACCAAGAAATCAAAATTCACATCGTATTTTTTTGCCAATGATTTGGTGAACTTATGGGGTTGTGGGCTTATCAACACCACTTTTGCCCCTCTTTTTTCAAGTTCTTTGTATTGTCTAGCAATTTCTTTGATCTGTGCCATACACAACGGACACCAATTTCCCCGGTAAAACAAAAAAATGGTAGGACTGCCTAGATAGCTGGAAGAAAGGACTTTATTTTTATCCCCATCTTCCAAGGTGAATTCCGGCAAGGTGTTGCCTACTTTGAGCAGCTCACTTTTTCGTTCTCCAAACTCAGAATACCATTTTATGTAGGCTATCCATAATACCAATAATATAAAACTCATGGAAGCACCTAACAGGCTGTTTCCTTCCACAAAACTGCCTCCAATAAAGCTGATGAGAAAACCCAAAGCAATGAAAATAGTATAAAGATTTAGATTGCGTTCTGTCCGTGCCCTTTTATAAATAAAAAGGGAAGCGAATAAGAAAGCGATAGTTCCAGAACTGACCAACCGTCCTAGATAGCGATAGCCTATATCGTTTTGGATCATATGAATAATACTATCAATAGCAATAATCATGGCAAAAGCCGGAAACGTAGCAATAAAAATAGATTTAAGAAGATTGTTCATAATTCAGAATTTAATGTAAGATTATCTGTTCTTTTTTTAAAGTTAATTTTTATATTTAACCACATGAAAGAAGATTTTTTACAGTACATATGGAAATACAAAAAAATGAAAACTGCCAATTTACAAAGCACGGCAGGTGAAACTATTTACTTAGTCGATACAGGTATACATAATTTACACGCAGGCCCTGATTTTTTCAATGCAAAGCTTTCTATAGGGGAGCAACTTTGGGCAGGAAATGTGGAAATACACGTAAAATCATCGGATTGGTATGCACACGGGCACGAGAAAGATAAAAATTATAACAATGTGATCTTGCATGTAGTATGGGAACATGATATAGAAGTGTACCGGAGTGACAACACATTGTTGCCGACCCTGGAATTGAAGGATAGGGTGTCAGCACATTTATTGGACAACTACAACACACTGGTATCCGGAAAACAACAATTTATTAATTGCGAAAACAGCCTTTGCTCAGTAAACAGTTTTGTTGTGAAAAACTGGTTGGAGCGACTGTATTTTGAACGGTTAGAAAACAAAGCCACCCGTATTCTTGAAGAACTGGAAGCTTCTCAAAACGACTGGGAAGCTGTTCTTTTTAAGATGTTGATGCGCAATTTTGGATTGAATATCAATGGAGAAGCGTTTTATGAAGCAGCGAAACGGTTGGATTTTGCTGTTGTTAGAAAAGTATGGTCGAACCCCGTGCAATTAGAAGCATTGCTTATGGGAGTCACTGGTCTGTTAAAAGCAACCAATCTATTAGAAACGTACCCCGGGGCACTTCAAAAAGAATATGCGTACTTGAAAAATAAGTTTGTAACAATACAAGACGGTCCGATAGCTCCGAAGTTTTTTAAGTTACGTCCGGCTAACTTCCCTACGGTGCGGTTATCGCAGTTAGCCACATTGTATTACCGGTATCAAAATTTGTTTTCCGAGATTATTAAGACAAATACTGTTGAGGCGTTGTATAAATTATTTGATGTAGCAACCTCTGTATATTGGGAGACCCATTACACTTTCGGGAAACAATCCAGAGAACAGGTCAAGAAAGTCTCTAAAAGCTTTATAGATCTATTAATCATCAATACGATATTGCCTATAAAGTTTTGCTATGCAAAATATATGGGAAATGACGAAAACGATGTATTATTGCAGTTAATTACAGCTATAAAAGCAGAAAAAAATAGTATTTCGGATAAGTACAAAAACATAGGTATGGAAATACCATCTGCATTGGAAAGCCAAGGTGTTTTGCAATTATATAATGACTTTTGCATGAAGAACAATTGTTTGCGGTGTGCTGTAGGCAATACATTATTAAAGGGGTAGCGAGTACTTTTTTTATTCATAAAAAATCATCAAATTTGTTTCATGGGATGGATGAACAACATTCGTTATTTCTTTGAAAAGCATGGTTTTGCAGTATCATCCCGTTTGGCAGAACGTCTGGGGATGAAGGCAAAAAATGTACGGTTGTTTTTCATTTATGTCTCTTTTGCCACTTTTGGAGTGTGGTTTGCAGTCTATTTAACCCTGGCATTTTGGTTGCGTTTAAAGGATTTGATTTACACTAAACGTACCTCAGTATTTGATTTATAATATGTTTAAACTCTTTAGATCAAAATTTTATACAGCACTAGCCTTACTCTTTCTCGTTTTTTCAATGGGTGTAATCGGCTACCGTTTTCTATCGGGATTCTCATGGATAGATTCGGTCTATATGACAATTATTACGGTAACCACAGTAGGTTTTCGTGAGGTACAACCTGTAGATGATACTGCTAAAATATTTACAATATTCCTGATTATATCAAGCGTTTTTATATTCGCATATGCCATATCAGTCATTACTGAGTATATTTTGACAAAAAGTTCTTTTCAACAACTAAAAATGAAAAAGATGAAGAAAAAGATTGATCAAATGAAAAACCATATTATTATCTGTGGTTTTGGAAGGAATGGAAAGCAGGCTGCTGCAAAGCTGAAAGCATATCGGCGCCCTTTTGTAGTTATAGAAAATGATGAAGGAGTTATAGAAGAGAACGAAGCGGATATTTTATTTGTGAAAGGCGATGCAAATAATGATGAAACATTAATAGATGCAGGAATAGAAAGAGCACAGTGTTTAATCACCACTTTGCCTAACGACTCTGATAACTTATTTGTAGTGTTATCATCACGACAACTAAATAAAACAATATACATCATTAGCAGGGCTTCTCAGGAAACATCTCAATCCAAACTACAATTGGCAGGTGCTAATAAAACCATTATGCCCGATAAAATAGGAGGTGATCACATGGCATCATTGGTCATTATGCCTGATATGATGTCTTTTCTAGATCAGCTTTCCATAGAGGGAGAAAACACTATCAATTTAGAAGAGGTAGCCATAGATGCATTGCCCGAAGAGTATCAATACAAATCAATTATAGATTTAGATTTAAGGAAAATGACAGGGTGTACCGTAATAGGTTATAAAGAGCCTGAAGGACAGTATATTATCAACCCGGAAGGTGAAACACAATTACTCCCACAATCCAAATTAGTCGTATTAGGGCGTCCTGAACAAATCAAAAAATTGAATGCTATGTTCAACATCCCTAAAAATATATTTGAGAAATAAAAAATTTGATTTAGCCACTTTTTTTTAGGATATTGGCGACTGTTAAAAACTAAACAGATAAAATTAATCAATACCTACATTATGAAAAAAAGATTTTTTTCTTTGTTGTTACTTGTATCCCCTTTAATGATGTTTGCTCAAGAAAAGGGATTGGGACAACGTATAGATGAATGGTTTCAGCCTATTGCCGACTGGTGGGAACATAAAGTATTATACCCTGTTCCGATAGCAGGATTTGATATCCCCATAGTGTTGATATTATTGGTTGTTGGGGCCACATTTTTCACACTCTATTTTAGGTTTCCAAACATCCGAAATTTCCCACTTGCCATTAATACCGTACGTGGGAAATATGATGAATTAGATCACCACAGTGCGACAGCAGGGGTAGATGATGCTCCTGGGTTAAGTGTGGGAGGAGATGTTATTGGAACAATTAAGGATGAAAGCAAAGAGGGAGAAGTTAGCCACTTTCAAGCATTGGCAACTGCTGTTTCAGGAACCGTAGGATTGGGTAATATAGCAGGTGTAGCAGTAGCTATCGCTATAGGAGGGCCTGGCGCCACTTTTTGGATGATTGTATGTGGTCTTTTAGGAATGTCGTCCAAATTTGTAGAATGTACACTTGGGGTTAAGTACCGTGATGTTGGCCCGGATGGAACTGTATATGGTGGACCGATGTACTACTTATCAAAAGGATTAAAAGAACGAGGACTTAAAGGTCTTGGAAAAGTATTAGCTGCTGTATTTGCTATATTATGTGTAGGAGCTTCTTTTGGAGGGGGAAATGCCTTTCAGTCCAATCAGGCAGCACAACAATTGTCAGATTTAGTAGGATGGAATTTTCAAGTATCCGGTTTTTGGATAGGACTAGTGTTAGCAGGGATTGTAGCCGTAGTAATTATTGGCGGGATTAAACGAATTGCTAATGTAACAGAAAAAATAGTCCCTTTCATGGCAGGTATTTATGTGCTAGCTTCATTGATTATCATATTTGCACATTTCACCAAAATAGGGGATGCTTTCATGCTCATTATAGAAGGTGCATTTACACCACTGGCCGGTTTAGGAGGTATTATAGGTGTTATTATTGTTGGTTTCCAACGAGCCGCATTTTCTAATGAAGCAGGTGCCGGTTCGGCAGCTATCGCGCACTCCGCAGTAAAAACCAAATACCCGGCGAGTGAAGGGATTGTAGCATTGCTAGAGCCATTTATCGATACTGTAGTGATATGTACCATGACCGCATTGGTTATTATCTTCTTTAACATGGATGGCGAGGCAGCGCAAACTGTATTCAAATATGGTGGTGATGGTTTAGGAAATGTAATATTGAACGAAACCGGAAAATCAGTTGGAGGGGTAGAATTGACTTCCAGAGCATTTGATTCTGTAATTCCCCATTTTTCAAAAGTACTTACTATAGCTATTGTATTATTTGCGTTTTCAACTATGATATCATGGTCGTACTATGGATTACAGTCTTGGAAGTATTTGTTTGGAAAAGGAAAAGCAGCAGACCTTACCTATAAAGTGTTATTTATGATATTTATAGTCATAGGTGCTTCTACTACATTAAATGCTGTTATCAAATTTTCAGATGCAATGATATTGGCATTAGTGTTCCCTAATATGATAGGTTTACTTTTCTTATTCCCTAAAGTAAGAGAAGAAATGAATAAATATTTAGATGCTATAAAAGCCATGGCAAAATAAAAGTTTCTATTTAAGAAGATGGAAAATATGAAATCCCACTTTGTTTTTAACAAACAACAACGAAGTGGGATTTTCTTTTTGATAATCCTGATAGTGATTTTTCAATGTATTTATTTTTTCGTTGATTTCTCTTCAAATGATTCAGTGATAGTTAATGAAAAAGAATTAACTGTTTTAAATAATCAGGTCGATTCATTGAAGAAGGAAGTAGAAGAAAATAAAAAGATTAAAATTTATCCGTTTAATGCAAATTATTTAAATGATTACAGAGGATACATTTTAGGAATGGATGAGCAAGAAATTGACCGTTTTTTAAAATATAGAAAGACTGGAAAACAAGTCTATACATTAGAAGAATTTCAAAAAATAACTAAGGCATCAGATTCTTTGATGAACAATATTAAACCATATCTGAACTTTCCTGGACAAAATAAAAAATCTATTGCTCCGAATTTGAATAAAAAAATATTGACCACTCTTCCTAAAAAAGATTTAAATACCGCTACTGCAGAAGAATTAAAAGCAATAAATGGTATTGGGAAAACCCTATCGAAACGGATTGTGAAATATAGGGATTTGCTATACGGCTTTTCAGAAGAAAGCCAGTTAAAAGAAGTGTATGGGCTAGCTCCGGAGGTAGTTGAAAAACTATTGGAAAAATACACAATTTTATCACCTCCAAATATAAAGAAAGTAAACATAAACACAGCGTCATTAAATGAATTGGCAGCCATTCCATATGTCAACTATAAACAAGCAAAGGATATTATCTCATACAGAACTAAACATGGGCAGATAGAATCTATAAAAGAATTAACAAAAATTCAAGATTTCCCCACTGAAAAAATTAATAGAATTGAATTATATTTGACGACTAAATAAAAGCCTAAAATAATGAGTATAGATACTGCTACACAAATGAATTTTGATTACTCTGAGACCCACAAAATGGTAGCTGCTTCAGCGAAAGAGTTTGCAGAACAATACATTCGCCCTCATGTAATGGATTGGGATGAATCTCAGGAGTTTCCGATAGGAGTGTTCAAGAAAGCAGGAGAAATGGGTTTTATGGGTGTATTAGTACCTGAAATTTACGGAGGTTCCGGATTAGGGTATCATGAATACATTGCCATTATAGAAGAAATAGCAAAAGTAGACCCATCTATTGGGCTATCAGTCGCAGCGCATAATTCTTTGTGTACCAATCATATTTTATCCTTTGGAAATGAAGAACAGAAACAACGCTGGATCCCAAAACTAGCTACTGCAGAATGGCTTGGGGCTTGGGGCCTTACAGAACACAATACAGGCTCTGATGCTGGTGGGATGAATGCTACAGCAGTAAAAGATGGAGATGATTGGGTTATCAATGGAACTAAGAACTTTATAACCCATGGCAAAAGTGGAGATATCGCCGTTGTTATTGTTCGGACTGGTGAAAAAGGTGATTCTCATGGTATGACAGCTTTTGCTATTGAAAAAGGTACTCCCGGATTTAGTAGTGGGAAAAAAGAGAACAAACTGGGAATGCGTGCCAGTGAAACTGCTGAACTTGTATTTGATAACTGTAGAATTCCTGACACAAATCGTTTAGGTGCGGTTGGAGACGGTTTTATCCAGTCCATGAAAATCCTTGATGGAGGAAGAATCTCCATAGGAGCATTATCATTAGGGATTGCTAAAGGAGCTTATGAAGCTGCATTAAAATATTCTAAAGAACGAGTTCAATTTGGAAAACCCATTAGCGAGTTTCAAGGGATATCTTTTAAACTGGCTGATATGGCTACACAAATAGAAGCAGCTGAATTGTTACTCCATAAAGCTGCTTATGAAAAAAATGCCGGAAGGAAGATGACAAAGTTGAGTGCAATGTCTAAAATGTATGCATCAGAAATATGTGTGCAAATTGCCAACGAAGCAGTCCAGATTCATGGAGGGTATGGCTATACCAAAGATTTCCCAGTAGAAAAATTTTACAGAGATGCCAAATTATGTACCATAGGTGAAGGTACTACTGAAATTCAAAAATTGGTGATTGCAAGAAATATTTTAAAATAATTTTTGAAATTCGATAAATCCGCTATCTTTGCAACCTCTAAAAGAGAGGGGGTGGTAAGCATATGTTAATCATACACGTAAAAGAAGGAGAAAATATCGATAAAGCTTTAAAGCGTTACAAGCGAAAGTTTGATCGTACAGGCACAATGCGTCAATTAAGAAGCCGTCAACAATATACCAAGCCTTCCGTACGGAGAAGGGCTGAAATCCAAAAGGCACAATATATTCAAAACCTTAAAGACCAAGAAGAAATTTAATTTCTATATTTTTAATGATAAAAAGTCTTGATAGTTTCTTCTATCAAGGCTTTTTTTATAAGCATACATACACAAATATATTTTGTAATTTTATATAACAATATTAGTGTATGCTATTCACCTCTCTCACAGATTATCTTCTTCTTGAAAAAAAATACTCTAAGCATACGGTTGCAGCTTATAAAAAAGATTTAGAAGCTTTTCTAAGTTTTTGTAAAGAAGTTTATGAAGTTGAAACCATAGAAAATGTAAATTATTCTCAAATCAGAAGCTGGATTGTCCAACTTGTAGAAGAAGGCATTTCAAACCGATCTATAAACAGAAAAGTAGCATCTTTAAAGGCCTATTATAAATTCTTGCTCAAAACGGGGAGTATAAAAGAAAACCCACTCATAAAACACAAGGCATTAAAGATCCCTAAAAAAGTAGAAGTCCCTTTTTCTGAAAAAGAAATGGAAAAAGTACTAACGGAGGTTCCTTTCAATGATGATTTTGAAGGCTTTCGAAACAAGTTGATTATAGAATTATTTTATGCTACAGGAATTCGAAGAAGTGAATTGATCAATTTAAAAATAAATGATATCGATTTTTCGTCTATGACCATAAAGGTTTTAGGAAAAAGAAATAAAGAACGGATTATTCCCATTATTACATCATTAGAAAAATCCATAAAACAATATATGGATGTTAGAGAAAAACAATTCGTTAATAAGGAAGCTTATGAATATATGTTTCTATCAAAAAAAGGGAATAAAATGTATGAAATGCTTGTATATAGAATTATAAATAATTATTTTAGTATGGCATCTTCAAAAATGAAAAAGAGTCCACATATTATACGGCATACTTTTGCGACTCACATGCTCAATCAAGGTGCAGATTTAAATTCGGTAAAAGAGTTACTGGGCCATGCCAGTTTGGCATCCACACAAGTATATACCCATAACAGTATCTCAGAATTAAAAAAAGTATATAAGAAGGCACACCCCAGAAATAAAAATTAACATAATGGCCTTATAAAAACGAAGTTTAATATAAAAACCAGGTGAAATGAAAGTAAACGTTCAATCTGTAAATTTTACAGTAGATGGTAAATTAGTTGACTTCATTCAAAAACGAATGGACAAATTAGAGAATTTTTATGATAAGATTATTCATTCGGATGTATATCTGAAAGTAGAGAATACAAGTAGTAAGGAGAATAAAATAGTAGAAGTAAAAGTATATGTTCCAGGCGATTCATTTATGGTTAAAAAACAATGTAAAACTTTCGAAGAAGCACTTGATACAGCTACCGATTCATTGGAAAGAGTACTATTAAAAAGAAAAGGAAAATTAAGGGCTCATATATAACTAAAAAAAAAACAAAAATGTTTTGAATAAAAAAATAAATCTCTACATTTGCAGTCCGTTAGAAATAGCGGACTTTTTTTATTGAAAAAAGCCGATGTAGCTCAGCTGGCTAGAGCAGCTGATTTGTAATCAGCAGGTCGTGGGTTCGAGTCCCTCCATCGGCTCAAAAGACCCTTTAGAAAGTTCTTTTAAAAACGATACGGGGAGATACTCAAGCGGCCAACGAGGACAGACTGTAAATCTGTTGGTTTTTACCTTCGCAGGTTCGAATCCTGCTCTCCCCACAATTATAAATCGACCATAATGTCAATTTGTAATTGAATATGCGGGAGTAGCTCAGTTGGTAGAGCGTCAGCCTTCCAAGCTGAATGTCGCGAGTTCGAACCTCGTCTCCCGCTCAAAGGCCGGTGTAGCTCAGGGGTAGAGCGCTTCCTTGGTAAGGAAGAGGTCACGAGTTCAAATCTCGTCATTGGCTCATATTAGCATAAAATTGAACACTAATATATATAACTAAGATTAAAAATTATTAAATCATGGCAAAGGAAACTTTTGATCGTTCCAAACCCCACTTAAATATTGGTACTATTGGACACGTAGATCACGGTAAAACTACCTTAACTGCTGCAATTACTAAAGTATTGGCAGATAAAGGCCTTTCAGCAGTAAGAGATTTTGCGTCTATTGACAACGCTCCGGAAGAAAAAGAAAGAGGTATTACAATTAACACATCACATGTTGAATACCAAACAGAAAACCGTCACTATGCACACGTTGACTGTCCTGGTCACGCCGACTATGTGAAAAACATGGTAACAGGTGCTGCTCAGATGGATGGTGCTATCCTTGTTGTTGCTGCAACAGATGGCCCTATGCCACAAACACGTGAGCATATCCTTTTAGGTCGTCAGGTTGGTGTGCCAAGAATTGTTGTATTCTTGAATAAAGTTGATATGGTTGATGACGAAGAATTGTTAGAATTAGTAGAAATGGAAGTGAGAGAACTTCTAAGTTTCTACGAGTATGATGGAGATAATACCCCTGTCATTCAAGGTTCTGCGCTTGGAGCGCTTAACGGAGAAGGAAAATGGGTTGATTCTGTTATGGAATTAATGGCTGCAGTTGATAGCTGGATAGAGTTACCTAAGAGGGATGTTGACAAAGACTTTTTAATGCCTATTGAAGATGTGTTTACTATCACAGGTCGTGGTACTGTTGCTACAGGACGTATTGAAACCGGTGTTGCACACACAGGAGATCCTGTAGATATCATTGGTATGGGTGCCGAGAAATTGACATCAACTATTACAGGTGTTGAAATGTTCCGTAAAATTCTTGATAGAGGAGAGGCAGGAGATAATGTAGGTATTCTTTTAAGAGGTATTGAAAAGACAGATATTAAAAGAGGTATGGTTATCTGTAAGCCAGGATCTGTTACTCCTCATGCTAAATTTAAAGCAGAGGTTTATATCCTTAAAAAAGAAGAAGGTGGACGTCATACACCGTTCCATAATAACTACCGTCCTCAGTTCTACGTACGTACAACTGATGTAACGGGAACTATCAATTTGCCTGATGGAGTAGAAATGGTAATGCCAGGTGATAACCTTACCATTACTGTGGAGCTTCTTCAGCCAATTGCCCTTAATGTAGGTTTGCGTTTTGCTATCCGTGAAGGAGGTAGAACAGTTGGAGCAGGTCAGGTTACAGAAATTTTAGACTAAGATTTATTGATATAAATCGATAGAAGGTGTCCCGGATTTTTTCGGGATACCTTTACGATTAAATAACAATACAATTTATCTCGATATTTTTTTGAGAAGAAAAACATAAATAAACGGGTGTAGCTCAGTTGGTAGAGCACTGGTCTCCAAAACCAGGTGTCGGGAGTTCGAGTCTCTCCTCCCGTGCAAAGAACAATAATATGGGAGTTATTAAATATATTAAAGAGTCATATGAAGAATTAACTAACGATGTTAGTTGGCCTTCATGGGCAGAAGGACAAAAGCTTATGATGGTAGTAGCTGTATTTTCTATTATTTTCTCGTTAGCAATATGGGGGGTAGACACAGGCTTTCAAAAACTTATTGCCCTATACTTTAATTTAATTAACTAGGATAAAATAATGGCAGAAGGATTAGTGAAAAATTGGTATGTAGTAAGAGCAGTAAGCGGCCAAGAGAACAAAGTGAAATCGTATATTGAGAATGAAGTAACTAGGTTAGGTTATTCAGAATATGTTGATGAAGTACTAGTACCGACTGAGAAAGTTGTTCAAATCCGGAATGGTAAAAAGGTAAATAAAGAACGGGTATATTTTCCAGGTTATGTAATGGTAAAAGCTAACTTGGCAGGGGAAATAGCACATGTTATAAAGTCCATTACGGGCGTTATAGGTTTTCTGGGAGAAGTAAAAGGTGGAGACCCTATACCGCTTAGAAAATCAGAAGTTAATAGAATGCTCGGAAAAGTAGATGAGCTTGCTATTAAAACAGATAATATTGCTATTCCTTTTGTAATTGGAGAAACCGTAAAAGTCATAGACGGGCCATTTAACGGCTTTAATGGCACCGTAGAAAAAATAAATGAGGAAAAGCGTAAACTTGAGGTGATGGTGAAAATTTTCGGAAGAAAAACACCTTTAGAATTAAGCTACATGCAAGTAGAGAAAGTATAAAATTGTTACACAATTATATAAAAGTGCCTAGCTTCCAATTTTAAGGTACTTTCAATTTAAATTAAAAACAATGGCAAAAGAAGTAGATAAAGTAGTTAAACTACAAGTTAGGGGAGGTGCTGCGAACCCGTCGCCACCGGTTGGACCCGCTTTAGGTGCCGCAGGTGTTAACATTATGGAATTCTGCAAGCAATTTAATGCACGTACGCAGGATAAACCTGGCAAAGTATTACCTGTTGTTATCACCGTTTACAAAGACAAATCATTTGAATTTGTAGTCAAGACACCGCCAGCGGCAGTTCAGTTATTGGAAGCGGCTAAGGTAAAAAGTGGTTCTGGAGAGCCTAACCGAAAGAAAGTAGCAAAAGTCACTTGGGACCAAGTAAGGACTATTGCAGAAGACAAAATGCAGGACCTTAATGCATTTACCATAGAATCTGCTATGAGTATGGTTGCAGGTACTGCAAGATCCATGGGATTAACGGTTACAGGCCCAAAGCCTTTTTAAATTTTAAAAGAATCTAAGAAATGGCAAGAATCACAAAAAAAAGAAAAGAGGCTTTAGCTAAGATTGACAATAATAAACATTATTCAGTTCAAGAAGCGTCGAACTTAGTGAAAGAAATAACGAACGTAAAATTTGATGCATCCATAGACTTAGCAGTACGTTTGGGAGTAGATCCACGTAAGGCTAATCAAATGGTTAGAGGAGTGGTAACATTACCACATGGAACTGGAAAGGATGTGAAAGTTTTAGCACTGGTAACTCCAGATAAAGAAGCAGAAGCTAAAGAAGCCGGAGCAGACTATGTAGGATTAGATGAGTATTTGCAAAAAATTAAAGATGGCTGGACAGATGTTGATGTAATCATTACCATGCCAAGTGTTATGGGTAAATTAGGGCCATTAGGTAGAGTTCTTGGACCTAGGGGATTAATGCCAAACCCTAAAACAGGAACCGTTACAATGGATGTTGCAAAAGCAGTTTCCGATGTAAAAGCAGGTAAAATAGATTTCAAGGTTGACAAAACCGGAATCGTCCATGCTGCTATCGGAAAATCATCATTCAGTCCTGAGAAAATTGCAGAAAATGCAAATGAATTAATTCAAACATTAATAAAATTAAAACCAACTGCATCGAAAGGGATATATATCAAAAGTATCTATATGTCCAGTACCATGAGCCCAAGTGTTCAGGTTGACCCAAAAGCAGTATAATTGGTAGTTAAGAACTTTAAATCATGACTAGAGAAGAAAAATCAACGGTAATAAAAGATTTAACTGCGCAGTTAGCTGATAATACAAATATATATCTGGCAGATATATCAGGGTTAGACGCAGATACAACTTCTAATTTAAGAAGAGCTTGTTTCAAAGCAAATGTAAAACTCGCAGTAGTTAAAAACACATTGCTTGCAAAAGCAATGGAAGCATCAGATAAAGATTTTGGAGAATTACCATCCATATTAAAAGGGAACACCTCTTTGATGATTTCAGAAACTGGAAATGCACCGGCAAAGGTGATTAAAAACTTCCGAAAGAAATCAGACAAACCACTCCTTAAAGGAGCCTTTATTGAAGAGGCAATATATATTGGGGATGGTCAGTTAGATGCATTAGTTAATATAAAATCTAAAGAAGAAGTAATTGGTGACATCATTGGATTGTTACAATCACCTGCTAAAAATGTTGTTTCTGCTCTTAAATCAGGAGGAGGAAAACTTGCAGGCATCCTAAAAACATTATCTGAAAAATAACGAGTACGCACTTAAATAAATTATATTTTTTAAAATTTAAAAACGATAGAAAATGGCAGATTTAAAAGAATTCGCAGAACAATTAGTTAACTTAAGCGTAAAAGAAGTTAATGAGTTAGCTGATATATTAAAAGAAGAATATGGCATTGAGCCTGCCGCTGCTGCTGTAGCTGTAGCAGGAGGCGGAGCTGCTGCAGGAGATGGGGAAGCTGCTGAGGAAAAATCAGAATTTGATGTAATCCTTAAAGCAGCTGGAGGTTCTAAACTAGCAGTAGTTAAGTTGGTAAAAGAACTTACCGGTTTAGGGCTAAAAGAAGCTAAAGACATAGTTGATAGCGCTCCTAAAGCAGTAAAAGAAGCTGTTTCTAAAGAAGAAGCCGAAGGCATTAAGAAATCTTTAGAAGAGGCTGGAGCAGAGGTTGAGCTTAAATAAGTTCGCCAAGCCAACAATCTTGGTTTAGGTCTTTCCGTTAAGCGGAATAAGACCTAAACCCTTTTGCGTATATTAAAAGTATATACGATATAACTATTTTATTTTAATCAAAATTTTGTTCATTGATGTTCACAAGTCAGACTGAAAGGTTAAATTTTGCTTCCGCTAAGAACACACCCGATTATCCGGATTTCTTAGATATTCAAATAAAATCATTCCAAGATTTTTTCCAACTGGAAACCAAATCAGAAGAAAGAGGAGATGAGGGATTGTATAATACCTTCATGGAGAACTTTCCAATTACAGATTCACGAAATCAATTCGTATTAGAGTTTATCGATTATTTTGTAGATCCGCCGAGATATACTATTCAAGAGTGTATCGAAAGAGGGTTAACATATAGCGTTCCTTTAAAAGCAAGATTAAAACTCTATTGCACCGATCCGGAGCACGAAGATTTCGAAACTATTGTACAGGATGTATATTTAGGTGTGATACCTTACATGACCCCAAGTGGAACTTTCGTTATAAATGGAGCGGAACGTGTTGTAGTTTCTCAATTACACCGGTCTCCGGGAGTCTTTTTTGGCCAGTCATTTCATGCGAACGGAACAAAACTATACTCTGCCAGAGTAATCCCGTTTAAGGGTTCCTGGATAGAATTTGCTACCGATATCAATAGTGTTATGTACGCTTATATTGATAGAAAGAAAAAATTACCGGTAACTACCCTTTTAAGGTCTATAGGGTATGAAAGGGATAAGGATATCTTAGAAATATTTGACCTTGCTGAAGAAGTAAAAGTAACAAAAACAGGACTTAAGAGAGTATTGGGACGAAAGCTAGCAGCACGTGTATTGAAAACATGGCATGAAGATTTTGTAGATGAAGATACAGGAGAAGTAGTCTCAATTGAACGAAACGAAATTGTTCTGGATAGGGACACCATTTTAGAAAAAGAACATCTGGAACAGATACTGGAAACAGACACAAAAACTATACTGTTGCACAAAGAAGATATCGAATCTTCTGATTATGCGATTATTCATAACACATTACAAAAAGACCCTACGAATTCTGAAAAAGAAGCAGTAGAGCATGTTTACAGGCAATTGCGTAATGCTGAGCCGCCAGATGAAGAAACTGCTAGGGGCATTATTGATAAATTATTCTTCTCAGACCAACGATATAACCTCGGAGAGGTTGGTCGTTACAGAATGAATAAGAAATTAGGACTTGACATTGCTATGGATAAACAAGTCTTAACAAAAGAAGATATTATTACCATTATCAAATATCTGATTGAGTTGATTAACTCAAAGGCAGAAATTGATGATATTGATCACCTTTCCAACAGACGTGTACGAACAGTTGGTGAGCAGCTATCGGCACAATTTGGTGTAGGGTTGGCACGTATGGCTAGAACCATCCGTGAACGTATGAATGTTCGTGATAATGAAGTATTTACACCTATTGACCTTATCAATGCAAAAACATTGTCTTCTGTGATAAATTCCTTCTTCGGAACGAATCAATTATCTCAATTTATGGATCAAACAAATCCGTTAGCAGAGATAACTCACAAAAGAAGAATGTCTGCATTAGGACCTGGTGGATTATCTAGAGAGCGTGCCGGATTTGAGGTTCGTGATGTTCACTATACACATTATGGGCGCTTATGTCCTATAGAAACACCCGAAGGTCCAAATATTGGTTTAATATCTTCATTGAGTGTATTTGCAAAAGTAAACAACATGGGATTCATAGAAACCCCATATAGAAAAGTAGCAAATGGAAAGGTTGATCTGAAAAATATTATATACCTAAGTGCGGAAGAGGAAGAAGAGAAAAAGATCGCTCAAGCTAACATCCCACTTAAAAAAGATGGAACTGTAGATACAGACAAGGTGATTGCCCGTGAAGAAGGCGACTTTCCTGTTGTAGAACCTTCAGCGGTTCATTATACAGATGTAGCGCCTAACCAAATTGCATCCATCTCAGCGTCACTTATCCCATTTTTAGAGCATGATGATGCAAACCGTGCACTGATGGGATCAAATATGATGCGACAGGCAGTTCCATTATTACGACCAGAGTCCCCCATAGTAGGGACAGGATTAGAACGTCGTGTGGCGTCTGACTCAAGAGTATTGGTTAATGCGGAAAATGATGGGGTTGTTGAACATGTTGATGCAAACAAAATAGTCATCAGGTACAATAGAACAGATGAAGAAAAGCTGGTAAGTTTTGAAGATGACCATAAGACATATAAACTGATTAAGTTTAGAAAAACCAACCAAGGGACGTGTATTAATCTAAAACCTATTGTTAGCAAAGGGGATAAGGTTGTTAAAGGACAGGTATTATGTGAAGGCTATGCAACCCAACAAGGAGAGCTTGCCTTGGGAAGAAACCTCAAAGTAGCATTTATGCCATGGAAAGGGTACAACTTTGAAGATGCAATTGTAATATCTGAGAAAGTAGTAAGAGAAGACATATTTACATCCATTCACATTGATGAGTACTTGTTAGAGGTAAGAGACACTAAGCTTGGTGCAGAAGAGCTAACAAATGATATACCAAACGTATCTGAAGAGGCTACCAAAGATTTAGATGAAAATGGTATGATACGTATAGGAGCTGAGGTAAAGCCCGGTGATATTTTAATAGGTAAAATTACACCTAAAGGGGAATCAGACCCAACACCGGAAGAAAAACTTCTTCGTGCCATCTTTGGAGATAAAGCGGGTGATGTAAAAGATGCTTCATTAAAAGCATCACCATCACTTAGTGGTATTGTTATCGATAAAAAACTGTTTTCAAGGTCACTAAAAGACAAGAGAAGGCGTGCAAAGGACAAAGAAGACATCGCAAAACTGGAAATGGAGTATGCAACTAAGTTTGAAGGTTTAAAAGATGTATTGGTAGAGAAGCTATTTTCATTGGTAAATGGAAAAACATCTCAAGGGGTATCAAATGACTTAGGAGAAGAAGTTCTTCCAAAAGGAAAAAAATTCACACTTAAAATGCTCAATGCTGTGGATGATTTTGCACATTTAACAGCAGGAGGTTGGACAACGGATAAGCATACTAATAAGCTTGTAGCAGACTTACTCCATAATTACAAGATAAAATTGAACGATCTTCAGGGAGCCCTTCGAAGAGATAAGTTTACGATCTCAGTAGGAGATGAACTTCCATCAGGAATTATGAAGCTTGCCAAAGTATATATTGCTAAGAAACGGAAGCTAAAAGTAGGAGATAAGATGGCAGGACGTCACGGTAACAAAGGTATTGTTGCCAGAATAGTCCGAGAAGAAGATATGCCTTTCTTGGAAGATGGAACTCCGGTAGATATAGTCTTAAATCCTCTTGGAGTACCATCCCGTATGAATATTGGACAGATTTATGAGACTGTATTAGGTTGGGCAGGGCAAAAACTTGACAAAAAATTTGCTACGCCTATCTTTGATGGAGCTTCATTAGATGAAATTAATGAACTTACAGATAGCGCTGGAATACCAAGATTTGGACATACCTATTTGTATGATGGGGGTACAGGAGAACGTTTTGATCAGCCTGCAACTGTTGGGGTTATTTATATGCTTAAGTTAGGTCACATGGTTGATGACAAGATGCACTCAAGATCCATTGGTCCATACTCACTTATTACACAACAACCTCTTGGTGGTAAGGCACAGTTTGGAGGTCAACGTTTTGGTGAAATGGAGGTATGGGCACTCGAAGCATATGGAGCCTCTAGTGCATTGCGTGAGATCCTTACGGTAAAATCGGATGATGTGATCGGTAGGGCAAAAACCTATGAAGCAATCGTTAAAGGAGAAACCATGCCTGAACCCGGACTACCGGAATCATTTAATGTATTAATGCATGAGCTTAAAGGCCTTGGATTAGATATTAGATTAGAAGAATAAGAACAGTAAATACTGTTGTAAATAAATTAAAATAAGTTAATTCATCACCACCATATATTATGGCAAGATTAAAAGATAAAAATACAGTTCAGAAATTCAATAAAATTTCAATTGGTTTAGCTTCTCCCGAGTCAATGCTTGCAGAGTCAAGAGGAGAAGTATTAAAACCAGAAACCATCAATTATCGAACCCATAAGCCAGAGCGCGACGGATTGTTTTGTGAACGCATTTTTGGACCGATAAAAGATTATGAATGTGCTTGTGGGAAATACAAAAGAATCCGTTACAAAGGGATTGTTTGTGACAGATGTGGAGTGGAAGTTACTGAAAAGAAAGTACGTCGTGATAGAGTTGGACATATCAATTTGGTAGTTCCTGTTGCACATATATGGTATTTCCGTTCGTTGCCCAACAAAATAGGGTATCTTTTAGGGTTGCCATCAAAGAAGCTCGATATGATTATCTATTATGAGCGTTATGTGGTTATTCAGCCAGGGATTGCGGTGAACGCTAACGGTGAAGAATTAAATAGATTGGATTTCCTGACTGAAGAAGAGTACTTAAATATTTTAGATTCGCTTCCTGCAGAAAACCAATATCTAGAAGACTCGGATCCCAATAAATTTATAGCTAAGATGGGAGCAGAATGCTTGCTCGATTTATTAGCAAGAATTGATTTAGACCAACTTTCATATGAACTTCGTCACAAGGCAAACAATGAAACCTCAAAGCAGCGAAAAGCAGAAGCACTTAAAAGGCTTCAAGTAGTAGAGTCATTAAGAGAAGCACAATCAAATAGAGAGAACAATCCGGAGTGGATGATTTTGAAAGTAATCCCGGTAATTCCACCGGAACTACGTCCATTAGTACCACTTGATGGAGGACGGTTTGCTACATCTGATTTGAATGACTTATATCGAAGAGTTATTATACGAAATAACCGTTTAAAAAGATTGATCGAAATTAAAGCCCCGGAAGTTATCCTCCGTAACGAAAAACGGATGCTTCAGGAGTCAGTAGATTCTCTTTTTGACAATACACGAAAAGCATCAGCTGTAAAAACAGAATCAAACAGACCATTAAAATCCCTTTCAGATTCTTTAAAAGGAAAACAAGGACGCTTCCGTCAAAACCTTTTAGGAAAACGGGTTGATTATTCGGCACGTTCTGTTATTGTTGTTGGTCCTGAGCTTAGACTATACGAGTGTGGCCTTCCAAAAGATATGGCTGCAGAGCTGTACAAACCGTTTATTATCCGGAAGCTCATAGAACGGGGCATTGTTAAAACAGTAAAGTCTGCTAAGAAAATTATAGATAGAAAAGAACCCGTAGTTTGGGACATTCTCGAAAATGTATTAAAAGGACATCCGGTATTGCTTAACCGTGCCCCCACACTTCACCGTTTGGGGATTCAGGCATTCCAACCAAAACTTATAGAGGGTAAGGCTATTCAATTACATCCATTAGTATGTACAGCATTTAATGCTGACTTTGATGGTGACCAAATGGCAGTGCATTTACCATTAGGGCCTGAAGCAATATTAGAAGCACAATTATTAATGCTAGCTTCGCACAATATCTTGAACCCTGCAAATGGATCACCAATTACGGTACCATCTCAAGACATGGTTCTCGGGCTATATTATATGACCAAAGATAGAAGGAGTACTCCTGAGCATCCTGTAAAAGGTGAAGGATTGATATTTTACTCTCCTGAGGAAGTGGTGATCGCATACAACGAAAAACAAGTTGATTTACATGCGATTATTAAAGTAAGGACACTTGATTTTAATGAAAAAGGAGAGTTAACCCCTCAAATCATTGAAACAACTGTTGGAAGAGTATTGTTTAACCAAGTAGTTCCAAATGAAGCAGGCTATGTGAATGAAGTATTGACAAAAAAGTCATTACGAGATATTATTGGTAATATCTTAAAAGCAACAAGTGTTCCGACTACAGCTGATTTCCTTGATAAGATTAAAAATATGGGATATGGTTTTGCCTTCCAAGGAGGACTTTCATTCAGTTTAGGAGATATCATCATTCCGAAAGAAAAACAACAAATGATTGATGGGGCCAATGAGCAGGTAGATGGAATTATGATGAACTATAACATGGGACTTATTACAAATAATGAACGTTATAATCAAGTAATTGATATCTGGACATCAACCAATGCAGGTCTTACAGAGTTAGCAATGAAAAGGATCCGAGAAGACAATCAAGGGTTCAACTCTGTATATATGATGCTCGATTCGGGGGCAAGAGGATCTAAAGAGCAGATACGTCAGTTGACCGGTATGCGTGGATTGATGGCAAAACCTAAGAAATCAACAGCCGGTGGAGGTGAAATTATTGAGAACCCGATTTTATCTAATTTTAAAGAAGGGTTATCCATCCTTGAATACTTTATTTCTACGCACGGTGCCCGAAAAGGATTGGCAGATACCGCTTTGAAAACAGCAGATGCTGGTTATTTGACACGTCGATTGGTAGATGTTTCGCAAGATGTTATTATCAAAATAGAAGATTGTGGTACATTAAGAGGTATTGAAGTAGCACCTTTGAAGAAAAATGAAGAAGTTGTAGAATCTTTAGGAGAACGGATATTAGGACGTGTATCATTGAACGATGTGTACAATCCCTTGACAGAAGAGTTGATTGTAGAATCTGGCGAAGAAATTAGGGAAAAGGCTATCAAGAAAATAGAAGCAGCACCGATAGAAAAAGTAGAGGTGCGCTCTGCATTAACCTGTGAAGCAAAACAAGGAATTTGTGCTAAATGTTATGGCAGGAACCTTTCGACAGGAAAAATGGTTCAAAAAGGAGAAGCAGTAGGTGTTGTAGCTGCACAATCCATTGGGGAGCCCGGAACGCAATTAACACTTCGAACATTCCACGTTGGAGGTATTGCAGGAAACATTTCTGAAGAAAATAAAATAGAAGCAAAATTTGATAGTAAATTAGAAATCGAAGACCTTAGAACTGTAAAAGGAGAAAATGCAGAAGGAAAAGCAGTAGATATTGTGATATCCCGTACATCAGAAGTAAAATTTATAGACGAGAAGACAGGTATTACACTTGGAACCAATAACATTCCTTATGGATCACAAATCTTTGTAAAATCAGGAAAAAGTGTTAAAAAAGGAGAGGCTATATGCCAATGGGACCCATATAACGGTGTAATTATATCCGAATACTCAGGGGTAATTGCATATGAAAATATTGAACAAGGAGTTACCTATCAAGTAGAGATTGACGAGCAAACCGGGTTCCAGGAAAAAGTAATTTCAGAATCTCGTAATAAGAAGCTCATTCCAACGCTTTTAATTAAAGACGAGAAAGGAGAAACGATACGATCTTATAATCTACCTGTAGGAGCTCATATTATGGTAAATGATGGAGATAAAATAAAAGAAGGTAAAATATTGGTTAAAATCCCTAGAAAATCTGCTAAAGCAGGGGATATTACGGGAGGGCTTCCAAGAGTTACTGAATTGTTTGAAGCAAGAAATCCATCAAACCCTTCGGTAGTTTCTGAAATAGATGGTGTTGTTTCCTTTGGAAAAATTAAACGGGGAAACCGTGAAATCATTGTAGAATCTAAGTTAGGTGAGGTGAAAAAATATCTGGTAAAACTATCAAACCAGATACTTGTTCAGGAAAATGATTATGTAAGAGCAGGAATGCCACTATCTGATGGTTCTATCACACCGAATGATATCTTGAACATCAAAGGCCCATCAGCTGTTCAACAATATCTTGTGAATGAAGTTCAGGAGGTATACCGACTTCAGGGAGTTAAAATAAATGATAAACACTTTGAGGTAGTCGTTCGGCAAATGATGCGAAAAGTACAGATACAAGATTCCGGTGATACCACTTTCTTAGAAAATCAATTGGTTCATAAGGATGATTTTATACATGAAAATGACGAAATATTTGGTAAAAAAGTAGTGGAAGATGCCGGAGATTCTGAAAACTTAAAACCCGGACAAATTGTAACATCCCGTCAATTACGAGATGAAAATTCATTATTGAAACGTACTGACAAACAACTAGTAGTTGCTAGAGATGCAGTTCCTGCAGTAGCAACGCCGATACTTCAAGGTATAACAAGGGCCTCCTTACAAACTAAGTCATTCATTTCGGCAGCATCTTTCCAAGAAACCACAAAAGTATTGAATGAGGCAGCTGTTAATGGTAAGGTTGACCATTTGGAAGGCTTAAAAGAGAATGTTATTGTAGGACATAAAATCCCTGCTGGAACAGGCATGAGAGAATATGATGATATCATTGTAGGCTCAAAAGAAGAATACGATGAGATTATGGCAGGAAAACAAGAAATGAACTTTTAGAAAATGAGTAAGCAAGAGAAGTCAAAACAAGGACAGATAAATATTGAATTGGACGAAAAAACTGCAGAAGGGATATATTCCAATTTAGCAATTATCAATCATTCAGTATCAGAATTTGTTGTTGACTTTATCAGTATGATGCCAGGATCACCAAAAGCAAAGGTGAAGAGTAGGATAATATTGACTCCTCAGCATGCTAAAAGGTTTCTTAAGGCATTGAATGATAATGTTACTCGTTTTGAAAAAGCACATGGTACTATAAAAGATTATGAGCAACCACCTATCCCTCTTAACTTTGGGCCAACGGGCGAAGCATAGTGAACTTTTAGAATGATAAAGTAAAAAACCTGCCAATTTTGGCGGGTTTTTGTATTTTTATAAGAAACCTGAATAATTAGTGTATGGGCAAACGAATAAAAACCTATCGGGAATTCTATAAATTTTATCTGACTGAGCATCAAAACAGAACAAGTAGAATGCTACATTTTATAGGTACTCTTTTTGTTTTCATCCTTACAGGGTTTTTTGTCTATTATAGAGGCGGCTGGGAATGGATATTTGTCCCTATTGTTGGTTATGGTTTTGCATGGGTAGGCCATTACTTTTTTGAGAAAAACAAACCGGCAACATTTAAATATCCGGTGTGGAGTTTAATCTCTGATTTCAAACTTTTTTTTGAAATACTGTTTGGCAGAAAATCATTTGACAGTTCAAAAGATTAATTAAAGCTCTGAAGTGAAATGTAATTTTACGGAAGGGTACTTTTGCTGCGTCATTTGAATGGAAAAAGAAGAATCGGCCAAGAAGACCAATTGCCCCTGTTTGTCTTTCGCCAAAAATTTCTGTTTCACACGCTTAAATTCAGCAAATTCTTCATTTTTAGGATCTTCAGGGACAACCCAGCACGCTTTATGTACAGGAAAGTTTTCATAGGTACATTTTGCTCCGTACTCATGCTCCAATCGGTATTGAATGACTTCGTATTGTAAAGCCCCTACTGTTCCGATCACTTTTCTACCATTCATTTCTAAAGTAAAAAGTTGTGCAACACCTTCATCCATTAATTGATCAATACCTTTAGTCAATTGTTTGGCTTTCATAGGATCAGCATTGTTAATATACCTGAAATGCTCAGGGGAAAAACTAGGAATTCCTTTGAAATTTAATAGTTCTCCTTCCGTTAATGCATCTCCTATTTTAAAATTTCCGGTATCATGGAGTCCCACAATATCACCGGCATAAGAAGTGTCAATAATTGCCTTCTTTTCGGCAAAAAATGCATTAGGGCTAGAGAATTTCAATTTTTTATTATTACGTACATGCAAGTAAGGCTTATTTCGTTCAAAGATACCGGACACTATTTTTATAAATGCTAACCGGTCTCGGTGCTTAGGGTCCATGTTTGCATGAATTTTAAACACAAATCCGCTAAAAGAAGGCTCATCCGGTTTTACAAGGCGCTCTTCTGATTGTTTTGGGCGTGGGGAAGGAGCAACTTCAATGAAGCAATCTAATAACTCTCGTACACCAAAATTATTAAGGGCAGATCCAAAAAAAACAGGCTGCAATTCACCTTTTAAGTACGCTTCTCTGTTAAAATTAGGGTAGACTTCATAGACAAGCTCTAAGTTTTCACGTAATGCTATCGCAGCATCTTCTCCAATTATTTTTTCCAATTCAGGATTTGTGAGGTCATCAAAAGCAATAGTCTCCTCAATGTTTTTCCTGCTATCTCCTTCAAATAGATTAATGTTCTTTTCCCATATGTTATATATGCCTTTAAAATCATATCCCATCCCAATTGGGAAACTGAGCGGTGTTACAGTGAGGCCTAATTTTTGCTCTACTTCATCTAATAAATCAAAGGCATCTTTTCCTTCCCGATCCAGTTTATTAATAAAAACAATGATAGGAATGTTGCGCATTCGACATACTTCAACTAGTTTTTCAGTCTGTTCCTCAACACCTTTTGCAACGTCAATTACAACTATTACACTATCTACAGCCGTAAGCGTCCGATATGTATCCTCTGCAAAATCCTTATGCCCTGGGGTATCCAGAATATTTATTTTTTTGTCTTTATAGATAAATGCCAGTACAGAAGTAGCTACAGAAATCCCTCTTTGCCGCTCTATTTCCATGAAATCACTTGTAGCTCCTTTTTTTATTTTATTACTTTTTACTGCTCCGGCTTCCTGAATGGCCCCACCAAAGAGTAATAGTTTTTCCGTTAAGGTTGTTTTTCCGGCATCTGGGTGAGAGATAATGCCAAAAGTTCTTCGCTTCGCTATTTCCGTAATCATATCCATAATTAAAGCCTCTGTTGAAAGGTGCAAAAATACTGTTTTGATTTTATCTGAAAGCGTTTAAGACATCATAAATAAATAGAACTGTATAATTAATATTTCCATTTATATGATAAAAAATGCAACTCATCTAGATATATAGTCATATAACCGAAAATAATTGGGGTGCGAAAGGCAATAATATAATTTCGTCGAAGATTTTGGTGACAATTTGAGTTTTTAAATTCAACATTATACAACCACCGAAATCCAATAAATAACAATAGGCCTATGAAATTTTTTACTTCTAATGGATATCTATTATCTATAATATTTGGATTATGGGCATATAGTATTGGCGCATCTACATATACTAAGGTAGACGGTGTTCATGAGAATAGTATTTATGTGGATACAGACGGCGATGGAATAGATGATACCATAGATACTGATGACGATAATGACGGAAATCCGGACACTACTGATCCCAATCCATTGGTAGCAACTGCGGTAGCCAATGTTTTTAATGCAACTGAAGGAACAGTTCGTACCACCAATATCTTAGCGAATGATGATTTCATCCCAGGAGCAACAATAAGTATAGTAGATTTGGGGATTGGCACAGCCATAGGAGCTGTAACCTTTAACAATATAACAGGTGAAATAAGTTATACACCTGCACCGGGAGAAGAAGGAACAGCAGTATACCTTACCTATCAAGTGTGCAATACAGCAGTGGCACCTCAAGTATGTGCCACTGCAACCATACTTATTAATGTGCTTCCGGATACTGATGGTGACGGACGGTCAGATATCACCGATTCGGATGATGATAATGATGGCATATTGGATACAGTGGAGAATAACTTTTGTGCCTCCTCAAGTTTTGTAGCTACAGAACAAATTTTTATAGACAATTTTGGTGTAGGGACCCCTACAAGTAATACAAGTGTAATAGGTCATACTTTTGATGCTACCCAACCGAATGATGGAGGTTATGTAGTAACAACTTCAACGGATCAGGGAGCATTTTATGCAGAAACCAACGCAAACCCTTCTCCAGATGCAGATGCAGACGGTACTGCCTTAGGAAGGTATCTATTCATCAATATAGATGCTGTAAACTTCACAAATGCAGCTATTTACAGAGAAAGTGCCATAGCAGTTATTCCCGGAATGCGTTATCGTTACAGCATTTCAGCAGCCGGGTTGTGTGATGGATGTGCTGACATTCCTGAGTTCTCATTGAGCGTTGAAGATACAGGAGGTAATCCGATAGTCTCACAAAGTTCAGTAGGTTCAGGAATTCAAAATGATGATATATGGCGAACAGTCGAAGTAGAATTTGTCGCGACTACGGCCACAGTAAATCTAGTAATCATTAATAATCAGTCGCAAGGAGCTGCCGGAAACGATTTGGGAATAGACAATGTACGCTTGATGCTGCTTGGGTGCGATCAAGATAACGATGGTGTTCCAAACCAATACGATTTAGATGCTGACAATGATGGAACCCCAGACAATATAGAAGCACAAAATACAGCTGGTTATGAAGCACCGGCGGGGACTGTAAGTTCTGGGGGGGTAGATATGAATTATATTGGGGGCATTTCCCCCCAAAATACCGATGGTACTGACATGCCTGATTTTGTAGATTTAGATAGTGATAACGATGGGGTTTTTGATATTGTTGAATCGGGAAATGGATCATTGGACACAAACAATGATGGGATAACAGATGGAACAGTTGGAATAAATGGTTTGGATGATTTATTAGATACTACGGATGATTATCTGGATGTTAATGGAAGCTATGATACTACACAAACCGATAACTTTCCTGATATAGATGAAGATGCCAATAATGGGGGCGATGTAGATTATAGAGATGCTATCACAAATGATTTTGACAATGATGGCATTTCAGACATTACCGATTTGGATGATGACAATGATGGTATTACAGATGTACAGGAAAATACAGCGATTCCATCAGGACAGCCTGACTGTAGCACTACACCATCTCTTAGTTTTAGTGGAACACCTGTATTAGAATCCGGTATAGACTTGCAGCAGGGAGCTGTATATCGTTATACAACTGTTACAACAGGAATAGATGCCCTAGTGACTATAAAAAGTGTTGTGAATGCTATACTGATTACTTTTGATGAAGATATAACAGATTCTGAATTTTTCAAACCGGAGACACGGTACCTATTGGGCGATGTAGGTTCTCAAGGCTATGTAGAATATGAGATATCCTTTGTGCAAAGTGGAACTACCATTCCTGTCATTTTACCCGAGTTTATTGCAAACTTTATTGATATAGATGGAAATACCGATTACAGAGAGCAAGACTTCACCGATGTTCCTTCTTGCTATATAACATCTACCCCTTCAGAATTAAGCATTAATTTAAATAGCAGGTTAGAAGCCACTGCAGGCACTACAGAGTATTTAGAAATAAACAACGGACAACCACTTGTTAACCTCTCTGCAATATATAAACATAAAACAGCATTAAAAATCCGTTTTGGAGCAATAGCAACCACGGCAGTAAACGGATTAACAATTACCCGGCAACATGGGATTCAATTCTCTTGCTTAACAAATTATATTAACCCACAAGGCTTTCTGACAGATTTAGACGGGGATGGTATTATTAATTCATTAGATTTAGATAGTGACAATGATGGTATTTATGATGTAATAGAAAGTGGAGCAGGGTTGGCAGATACCAACCAAGATGGCCAAGTAGATGGATTACAGGGCACAAACGGGATTCCTGATGCTGCAGAAGATGGAGGGGTTGATGGAGCAGGGGTAAGCAACATCGCTGTCAATTCAGATAACAATACAAATGACAATCCTGATTATCTAGATATAGATGCTGATGATGATGGAATTATTGATAACATAGAAGCGCAACCAACTTTTAGCTATATAGCACCTTCCGGAAATGACGCTGATGGGAACGGAGTGGATGACAATTATGATGCAAGCCCCATTATACCAATAAATACAGACGGAACATTTGTGTTCAACAGTGATACAGTTCCTGATTATCTTGACTTAAATTCTGATGGGGATGGAGAAAGCGATACTATCGAAGCATATGACACAGATGATGATGGAATTGCAGATACCGTACCATCAGGATCTGACACTGATGGTGATGGGCTCGATGATAACTTTGATTTGATTAATTTAAACACAAGTGCTTCCCAAAATTATACCAATGGAGGGCAAACGGCACTTTCACCATTTCCTGACACAGATTCTCCCGGAGGTGAACCCAATTGGCGAGAATCTCAAAACCGGCTAACACTTACAAAAGTAGATATCTTTAATGACGAAAATGGAGATGGCATTTTTCAGGCAGGCGAAACAATCGGTTATACTTTCACTATTACCAACACAGGGAATACTGCACTAAATAATATAGAAATAACAGATCCTCTGGTAACTGTAACTGGAACCCCAATACCAAGCTTGCTGCCCGGAGAATCAGATAATACTTCATATACAGCCACTTATACCCTTACACAAGTAGATATAGACGCAGGCAGTTTTCAAAACACAGCCACTGTAACAGCAGAAGATCCAAATAACAATATGGTAAGCAGTTTATCGGATGACCCAGATGACCTTACTGATAATGATAGTGATGGTGATGGTAACCCTGATGACCCCACAGTAACTCAAATTGATGCCATTACTATTGATAGTGATGGCGATGGGATTGTAGATGCCCTTGAAGGAAGTGGTGATACGGATGGCGACGGTATACCGGATTTTATGGACATAGATAGTGACAATGATGGAATCCCCGACAATGTGGAAGCACAAACTACAGAAGGGTATATTCCTCCGTCTGGTATAGATAGTGATAGTGACGGGTTGGACGATGCCTATGATAACCCGTTGAATGAAGGGTTGATCCCCATAAATACGGACAATACCGACCTCCCTGATTATCTGGATGATGATACCGACAATGATGGTGTTCCGGATGCTATTGAAGGTAATGATTTTAACCATGATGGGATAGCAGATAACATCTTTTCAGGTATAGACACTGATAATGATGGTTTGGATGATGCATTTGAAGGGAATGATATAAATGATGGCCCGGATGTAAATGACGAAATAAATGACCCAGCCAATGACCTTCCCGATACAGATGGAACAGAAGATGTGGACTACAGGGATATTGATGATGATGGGGACAGTGTAGATACAGAATTTGAATACGATGTTGATAATGACAATAACGGCCCTGATGATACGGATGGCGATGGTACACCTGATTATTTAGACCCGGATGATGATAACGATGATATAGCAACCATTGATGAGAACCCTGATCCAAATGGCGACGGTAATCCTGAAGATGCTTTCGATACAGATGGTGACGGTACACCTGATTATCTCGACCCTAATAATACAACAGAAGGAGAATTAGAAGTATTCCAATTGATCACCCCAAATGGAGATGGAAAAAACGATGTTTTAGTGATTGGTAATATCCAAGACTTTCCAAATAATGTAGTAAGAATATATAACCGGTGGGGAAGATTGGTTTTTGAAACTAGGGGATATAATCCGATAAATAATTTCTTTGATGGAAGGTCCACAGCAGATATGACTATCAACGAAGGGGAATATTTACCTGTTGGCACGTATTATTATGTAATCAATTATGTAGCACAAACAGGAAACAAAACCATAGCAGGACACCTCTATATTAACAGATAAAAAAAACAGCCCTTTTTTGGCCAAATACATAAACAAATGAAAACGTACAACTTAGCCGCAATTTTATTAATGACCTTGCTAAACTGCCAAGTGTATGCACAACAAGACGCACAATACACACAATATATGTACAATACCCTGAGCGTAAACCCCGGATATGCGGGAAGCCGTGGAGTACTGAGCTTTGCAGGATTGTACAGGAGCCAGTGGGTAGGACTCGATGGATCCCCCGAAACCCAGACACTTAATATACATTCGCCCATAGGAGAAACCGGTAGAGTAGGTTTAGGGTTATCTATAGTAAACGACCGCATTGGTGACGGCGTAAACGAAGAAACGTACTTTGACGTAGCATTTTCATATACCATACCAACATCAGAAAAAGGAAAACTGTCTTTCGGGTTAAAAGGGGGTGGGCACTTATTAAATGTTGATTTTACAAAACTGCGCCAATTCCAACCCGAGCTGACAGCTGCCGATAATATTAACAATAAATTTTCCCCTAATGTTGGCTTAGGCGTCTACTACCATACAAACAAGTTTTATCTTGGGGTATCTGCACCTAACTTATTGGAAACAGACCATTTTGATGAATCCAACAACTCCAATAATGCTGTTTCGTTCTTAGCAGAAGAACGCATTAATTATTATGCTATTACCGGGTATGTGTTTGATCTGAACAGCAATGTTAAGTTCAAACCTGCACTATTGACAAAAATTGTTTCCGGTGCACCACTTCAGGTAGATATGTCAGCCAACTTTATGTTTAATAACACATTCATTTTAGGGGGCGCATATCGATGGGATGCTGCCGTAAGTGCTTTGGCAGGGTTTCAAATATCAGATTCATTTATGTTGGGTTTGGCATATGACAAAGAAGTTACCGAATTGGGAGGAACACGTTTCAATAATGGTTCTTTTGAGGTATTTCTCCGTTTCGAGCTCCTTAAGAATTTTGAGAAAGCCGTATCACCTAGATTTTTCTAAACAACACTACCATGAAAAAACAAATAATATTTATCGCATGTACATTTTTACTTATCCATACAGTACATGCACAACAACGAAAAATAGAACGGGCAGATAAGAAGTATGATAAATATGCCTTTATTACTGCGATAGATATTTATGAACGTGTAGCCAATAAAGGGTACCAATCGGCCGAATTGTATAAAAAGCTGGGAAATGCCTACTATTTCAATGCTAAATATGAAGATGCCGCCAAATGGTATGAGCAATTAACGGCTATGCGAAATGTAACAATAGAACCTGAATACTATTTTCGATATGCACAGTCGTTGAAAGCAACAAAAGAGTATACTAAAGCGGATGGTATGATGGACATGTTTAATAAAGCAAAAGGCACCGATAGCAGAGCTGCGCTATATACATCACAGCAAAATTACTTGGAGCAGATCAAGTTACAATCAGATAGATATGATATAGCACTGGCGACCCTTAACTCTACCTATTCGGATTTTGCCCCCTCTTTTTATAAAGAAGGACTCATATTTTCTTCAGCAAGGGATACCGGGGTGCTCACCAGATATAAACACTCATGGGATGAACAACCATTTTTAGACCTTTACACCAGTAGTGAAGTCAATAAAGAACAAGCAACGGCAACCCCAGTGAAACTATCAAAAAACATCAATACGCGCTATCACGAATCTACCACAACATTTACAAAAGATGGTCAAACGATGTACTTTACCAGAAGCAATTACAACAATAAAAAATACGGAAAAGACGCAGAAGGGATCAATAAACTGAAAATATACAAAGCTACACTTCACAATGGCAATTGGTCCAATATTACAGAACTGCCTTTCAATAGTGATGACTTTTCCTGTGCACACCCTACATTAAGCACTGATGAAAAGCAGCTCTACTTTGCTTCGGACAGGCCGGGATCGTATGGGTTGTCCGATATCTATAGTGTAGCCATACATGAAGACGGAAGCTACAGCAAACCTATAAACCTTGGAAAAGAAATCAATACGGAAGGGCGTGAAACATTTCCTTTTATGAGTACTTCCGGAAAGCTTTATTTTGCCTCTGACGGTCATCCGGGCCTAGGAGGTCTGGATATATTTGTGGCTGAAATGGAGAAACCATCAAGTATACACAATATAGGAAGCCCTGTAAATGGCCCCAAAGATGACTTCTCCTTTATTATCGACGAAGCAAAAAGTACAGGCTATTTTGCTTCCAATAGAGATGGTGGTGTAGGGAGTGATGACATCTACTTTTTTATTGAAACCATACCATTAGTTACACAATGCGAACAAGTAGTTACAGGAGTTATAACAGATAAGAATAGAAAAACACCCATTCCAAATGCACAAGTACTGGTGATCAATACCAAAAATGAACTATTACAAACAGTAGTTACCGATTCGGAAGGAACCTACAAAGTAACCATAGATTGTACACAAGACCATTTTATGCGGGCAACAAAAGAAACATACACACCCTCAGAAACATTAGTGTCGGCATCATATGGTACTGATACGCTAACTATAAATTTTGAATTGGAAAAAGAAACCGTTACCGCCGGTATAGGCGACGATCTTGCACAGCTATTACAACTAAAACCGATCTATTTTGATTTTGACAAGGCAAAAATCCGTAAAGATGCCGAGATAGAATTAGAAAAAGTAGTGGCTGCCATGGAAAAATACCCAAGTATAAAAATCGATATCAGGGCGCATACAGATAGTAGGGCAAATGATGCCTATAATATGCGGTTATCGGAAAAAAGAGCTAAGGCTACAATTGACTACCTTATAAAACAAGGGATAGGCCCTTCCAGGATTACCGGAAGGGGCTATGGTGAAACACAATTAGTAAACGAATGTGGGAACGGAGTGCCTTGTAGTATAGAAAAACACCAATTGAATAGGCGCTCAGAATTTGTAATCATGGAATAAACAAGCAGACCATTTTTTTCTATGTAGCTTGCTGCGTTTGCCATATGGGCAGGCGCAGCTTTTTTAATATATTAAGCCATTTTTTTGTTTCTTTAAAAGAACCTTAATAGCCCTGCACATCATTTTCAACCCTGTGTATACAGGAAGAGAAATTTATATAAAAGCAATAAACTTATAATAAGACTTCTTTGCCAATAAATCATTGGGACATTTCATTTCGATAATTATTGGAGAATATGGCATATTTGAGATTTTTTTAACTTTTTGAACAGCCTTATCTATAAAAAATCATGTTTCACATTTCTTTAAAAAGCTATATTTTTTATACTTGTAAATGCATTTTCTAGCATTTTTCTACCTTAAGAAAAATAAAAAGAACAAAAAACGGAGAAAAAACCCCATTTTTTTAAACTGAATCCCGAAATCTGTCCCAGCCCTTTAAATAAGGGAGTTTTAGCTATTTTTAATACGAGGTACTATAAATAATATAATAATATAACTACCTGTTAATCAGTTTATTTCTATCTTTTTTCTCGTGCAAAGTATCAATATATATATGGTAAAACCACAATAATTCTTCATAGATAAATAGTAAATTCATCAAGTGTTAATGTATGCTTTTTCAGTAGTTGTACTGAACAAAAAAAACATACCTAAATGCAATAGCCATGAAGTACTCCTATATTATAATTGATAACGATGAAAAATCAGCTAATGAACTTCGGTCTATACTCAAAGAATTTCCCAATTATTATTGTCGCGGCGTAGCCAATGATGAAAGGTCGGGTATGGATCTCATTCTGAAAGAAGTCCCCGATCTCGTGTTCCTGGAAGTTGAATCGCCGGGAATGTTGGGGAACATTACCCATTTTAACCTTGTACATGAATTGAAAAATTACCTGGTACAACTTCCAAAAATTATTGTTGTGACCAAGAGCATTGAATATACCTTGCAGGCCATTAAAAATGATGTGCTCGATTATATTTTAAAACCCGTCAATAGTTTTGAAATACGAAAAGCCTTTATGAGGCATGAGAAAAAATATGGTAAAAACCCCGAAACACTTTGTATAAAATCATACGGGGATTACCGTTTCATAGAGCTGGACGAAATCCAATACCTGAAAGCAGATAATAATACAACAGACATTTTCATGAAAAATGGTGAAAAGGTAAGCGCCATAAAAACACTTAAGTGCTTTGAAGAGTCTTTGCCCCATGGTTTTGTGCGTATACACAACAGTTATATTGTAAACACCGGTTGCATATCCAGGATCCACTTTGGTAAATCTCGCTTTACCATGAAAGCTTCCGAAGACTTTATCCCCTTTTCCCGAAACTACAAGAGCAATGTAGAAGCTATTAAAGAAGCAATGAAACATAAGAATGTACTGGAGTTTTAACAAAACCATGTCAATTACCCTTAAAAAAATGTCAGCCACTCACAATTGCTGCACAACTACTAAAACAACAAAATATCCTTTAAATAGTACAATATTCTTACGTATTTTCGTTCTGTGAGAATAATAGAATCACGAGTTTAAAAAGAAGCTTCTCTTTATACAGGTAACAAGTGCACTCACAATGGCTAGTAGAGGACAACTACCTGCAGTGCCGTACATATTACCATATTTTTAAATGCCGTCCTGCATTTAGAATACATAACAACGCTTTATTGGCGTAGCAAATTGTAGCTAATGTGGCAGTGGGTGCCCCACAAACAAGGCAATTATAGGTACCATACTGGTTCTTGGTACATAACCCCTGCCACGGCTACAACACATTTAAATTTTAACTACAAAAAGAAAAACTAGCAAAAACTTAAAACTACATAGACATGAAAACATTAAAAAACATTATACTGATTGCAATTTTGGCCTTAGGCACTACCGCCACTATTTCTTGTAGTGCTAACACTACAGAGGATGATTTGTATGATACCACAGCGACTAATGGTAACAAAGGAGACGATCCTGCCGATATTGACTAAGGATTATTCTGTCACATCAAAGTAAAAAGCAGCGGCTGTAGGGCACTGCTTTTTTTATGGCTTGGCTCGGCTATTTTTACTATTTTTAGGCAGTTTTTTAACAAAATTTTATGAAAAGTAGCTACTATTTAACAGTGTTTAGTGTATTACTATTTGCTACAGCCTGCAAAAAAGCGACGGAAATTGCCGCCACTGGTACGGTACAAGCGCAGGACAGTTTGGCACTGTACCTGCAATATGCCAAAGAAGATACCTTGTCTGTTGCAGAAAAGGCAACATGGATTGACAAAGGAAGGGGCTGGGCAACCAAGCAGCCTGATTCCGTACAAGCAAAGGCACGTTTGCAAATTGCACTGTGCTACTATCGCATAGGCTCGTTAAAACAGTTCCAGGCCGAAAGTCAACAGGCCTTAGAGCTGGCACAAAAAGAAAAGGATACCTTGCACTTGGCCACGGCCAACCGCTATCTGGGCACCTATTGCCTACGAA
This sequence comes from Leptobacterium meishanense, assembly GCF_037645805.1. Classification (NCBI taxonomy): domain Bacteria; kingdom Pseudomonadati; phylum Bacteroidota; class Flavobacteriia; order Flavobacteriales; family Flavobacteriaceae; genus Leptobacterium; species Leptobacterium meishanense. Next base: position 187,345 of record NZ_JBBEXE010000006.1, on the reverse strand, counting down.
AAAATGTAAACGACAGTGCCTACTACTTTTTTTACAATGCACAGAACCATTACCGTAGCTTGAACGATGTACTGAATACAGGAAAAATGCTCTTAAACATGGGAATTGTGCAAAAAAATGCGCTGGATTATGTGGGGGCCGAGGCCACTACTGTAGAAGCCATTACCTTTTTAGAAAATACAGAGGATATCCGTATGCTCGCCTCCGCATATAACAATTTGGCTTTTATAGCATCAGAAATGGAAAATTATGAAGCCTCGTTAAATTATGATAAAGAGGCCTATAACTTACGTAGAAAATTAGACATCCCTTGGTTGGAAATAACCTCCTTAAATAATATAGGGACTACCTACGAACAGATGGGCCAATACAAAGAAGCCATTACGTATTATGACCAAGCGTTGGCCTACCCTGCTATAAGAAAAGAGCAACCGGAGGTATATGCCCGCTTACTCAGCAACAGAGCCCATGCACGTTTTTTGCTAGGCGATACCACCGGCTTGCCGGAGGCCTATATGGAGCCCTTAGTGATACGCGATAGTTTAAATGATTATGGAGGTAAAATGTCCAGCAGACTGCACCTTGCAGAGTACCACGAAAAAATGCAAGACACCGTCATGGCCTTGTACTATGCCAACGAGGTGTACGGCCTGGCAGCCGGTGTGTACAATTATGGCGATATGCTAAAACCGTTACAAATAATGGCACGCCTTGGCAAGGGAAATGAAGCAAAAGGATATGCGGCGCGCTACATACAAATAAGTGACAGCCTGCAACAAGCAGAACGGCAAACACGCAACCAGTTTGCCCGTATCCGTTTTGATACGGACAAGTTGGAAAAGCTCAACATTGTCATTACCCGGAAAATGAACTGGTATATGTACACGGCCATTTCGGCCATACTGCTTGGGTTGTTACTGGTCATTATTATACGGCAGCGCCTTAAGAACAAAAAACTGGAGTTTGAACAGTTGCAACAACAGGCCAATGAAGAGGTGTACAATTTAATGCTCTCACAGCAAGACCGTGTGGAAGAAGCGCGTGAGAAAGAACAAGAGCGGATCTCCAAAGAATTGCACGATGGTGTGCAAAGCCGTATGTTTAGTATATTTATGATGTTGGGCAACCTGAATGACGACACCAGTGAAGAAGCTATTAGCAAACGAAAAGTGCTTATAGCGGAAATACAGAAAATATCTAAAGATATCCGGAAAATTTCGCATGACCTGCAAGAAAGTATTTTTGATGAACGGCAGGCGTACAGTTATGTAATAAACGGATTGATGGATTTGCAGTTGCAAGGGATGGGCATAAATTATAAATTGGACGATCAACAGAAGATAGATTGGGACGAAGTACCCTACAAAACCAAGATGCACTTGTACAGGGTAATACAGGAAGCCTTGCAAAATGTGGTAAAATACGCGGAAGCCAAGAGTGTAACGATTACCTTTGACAGTATTGGAGAATGGGCACGTATAATCATTGCTGATGATGGAAAAGGTTTTGATAAAGAAAAAGTGAAGAAAGGTATTGGTATAAAGAACATGAAATCGCGCATTGCAGAAATAGAAGGGAGCATCGAATGTTTCCCTGAAATTGGAAAAGGAACAACAATTATCATAAAAATATCAGCCCCCCTGCTAGAAAAAAATGATAACCATAGTTTAACACAAAAATTTATTTTATGACAGAAAAACCTAAAGGAGGCAGGTTTGCCGACAAAGATGGAGGCAAATACCGGATTTTAATGGTAGATGACCATCCAATGACCTTGGAAGGTTACAAAGCAACACTTTTGAAAGAAGACAATTTTGGAAAACCCTTGGACATTAGTACTGTTTATGAAATTGAAGATGCTGTGCGCAAGATCAAAAAAGCAGCTAAAAAGAAAGAGTACGATCTCATATTCTTAGATATAAGCCTGGGAGATTCTGAGCCATACGAGGGGTATAGTACCGGTGAAGATTTGGCAGAACTGGTAAGAAAGCTCACTCCAAACACAAAAATAGTGGTTCTTACCCAGCATGGCGAACCGGGACGGTTGAACAGTATTATGCAACGGGTAAACCCCGAGGGGCTTTTGGTAAAAGGGGACGTAGACAATAGAGAAATGACATTGGCATTTCACCTTATATTACACAATCCGCCATACTATACTACAACAGCAAAAAATTTTATACGTCAAAAGTTGAGCAATGATTATAAAGTTGATAGCAAAAACATGAAAATTCTTTACCATTTGTCCAGAGGTGTGCGTACCAAGAATTTGATCAAACATGTAGATTTATCGTTAAGCGCCATAGAAAAACGGAAGTTACAATTAAAAGCAATGTTTGGAGTCCCCGATGGTGATGATGAAGACCTTATAGAAGAAGCTCGAAAAAAGGGATTTGTATAGTATAATCAATGTAAAAAAGACAGGTAAAAAAATACGGTAAAACCGTATTTTTTTTGTGCGAAACCAGAGCATTTGTTCCATGTATAATACATACTTTAGCATTGTGTTATGAGTCAATATGTTTTTTACAAATTACATGTCGTTCTTCATAGCATTCGTTTCATAGCGATTGTATTTTGTATATAGACGTAGTATACGAAATACTTGCTTTTATTTAGTTGTTGGGGGGCCGACAAGGCGAGACTCTTTGGATTGTCCATATGGACAATCCTAGAGGCTAGCCGCTAAGTGTAGGGATACACTTATCATTTTGCTTTACATCTTTTTATTTACATTTGTTTGGATAGCCTTGCTTTTAAATTTTTTTTGAGGGCAAGGCTTATTTTTTGATTGCATATTATAACCAAAAACTAATTAAAAACAAGTAGCTATTTTGTAGTTTTGTATGGGAGCAAAAATATGGTTGAAGAAAAAGTAATATTAGTAAATAAGCATGATGAACCCTTAGGGCTTATGTCAAAAATGGAAGCGCATGAGAAAGGTATGCTGCATAGGGCATTTTCTGTTTTTATATTGAATGACCATAACGAACTGCTCTTACAGCAACGGGCTTTTGATAAGTACCATTCTCCAGGTTTATGGACCAATACCTGTTGTAGTCATCAACGGGAAGGAGAGAGCAATATCGCAGCTGGAAAAAGGCGCTTGATGGAAGAAATGGGGTTTAGTGCCGATTTAAAAGAACTTTTGTCTTTTGTATACAAGGCCCCGTTTGATAATGGTTTAACAGAACATGAATACGACCACGTACTTATAGGAACGTATAACAATGATCCGGTTATCAATAAAAATGAAGTTGCCGATTGGAAATGGATGCCTCTTGAAGCAGTTAAGGAAGCTATTAAGCAACATCCGGGACAATACACTGCCTGGTTCAAAATTATTTTTGACCGGTTTTATGAATACCTAAAGAAGTGTTAGCAACGATTTTTTGATAAGCGCAAAGCTTGTCCATAGCAATGCATGGCCTTCACCTTCTATTGTAACCAGACGAAATGATTTTGTTGATAATGCACCTTGTAATTCAAGGGAGTTTTCATAAGGCACTACCCAGTCACTGTCCCCATGTATAGAAGTAATATTAGCAATGTTGTTTTTCCATGAATTTTCAAATAACCGTAAATCTTGAGCATGTGAAAGTTTTTCTATAGATGCACCTTTCCATATGTCAGGGACTAAAAACCGTGTTGCCTTCCATTGGTATAATTTAATCATTCCGGGAATCTTTTCATGGGCTGCATACAAAGCAGGGGCACATAAAACCACATGCTTTGTAGGGTGTTCCAATGCATAATTTAAAGCTATGGGCCCGCCATAGGAATAACCTACAAGGATGATCTCTTTTGAAGCATATGCGCCTGCAATTTTTCGGAGTAATGCTGTTTCTTTCTCAATAGAATTTAAGACTGATCCGGTTTGTTCCTCACCATAACCAATCCGGTCATAAGCGATCAGATGTGCTTTATTATTCAATTCTGGGTCAACCATATACTTTTTAAAATCCATAGAAGAACCTACAGACCCATGAATAAAAATAATGGTAGGAAGGCTGTCATTAGCAGCTTTTTCAGTTGTTACAACCCTGACATTCTTGTTTTCAAACTCCAGATAACGAATAGTTGCCCCATGGCCTTCATCAGAAAAGAAATCTTGGATGGCTTCATTGGTTTTTGGGGCGGAGAACCTATAAAACAAAACCAGTAAAACAATAAAAACGAAACCTAATACAAGCAATGTATATTTAAGGATTTTTTTGAGTAGTTTCATGGTTTTATAGTTCTTTACAGCGACAAAAATAAGTGAAAAGAAAAAGGATTGGAAATCACCTGATATGTATGTATCTTATACCGGTAAAAAATTGAGGTTAAAATGAGGGTAACGGTGTATAGAAAAGCACATTTTAATGCAGCTCACCGTTTGCATATAAAAGAGCTTACTGACAAGGAAAATGCAGCAATTTTTGGAAAATGCAGCAATCCAAATTATCATGGGCATAATTATGAATTGATTGTAGGTGTGACAGGGGAAGTAGACGAGAAAACAGGATATGTAATGGATATAGCGGTTCTTAAGAAACTAATTTATACGGAAATAGAATGTGCTTTTGACCATAAAAACCTGAATCTAGAAGTTCCTGAATTTAAATCACTTAATCCTACTGCTGAAAACATTGCAGTAGTTATATGGAGCCGTCTTAGAAAGCACGTGGACAATAAATTGGATTTAGAAGTCGTGCTATATGAAACCCCCAGAAATTTTGTAACTTATAAAGGAGCGGTATGAGTTTATCTATAGGTGATACCATCCCTGAATTCACGCTGAAAGATCAGGAGGAAAACGATTTTAGCAGTACCCAGTTGGTAGGAAAGCAACCCTTTGTAGTTTACTTTTATCCGAAGGATTACACCCCCGGATGCACTAGAGAAGCGTGTTCATTTCGAGATGCTTACCAAGACTTTAAAGATATGGGTGCAGAAGTAATAGGGATTAGCTCTGATTCCTCCAAAAGCCACAAAAAATTTGCTAACAGCTATCATTTACCATTTATTTTATTGGCCGATCCTGATAAAAAAGTACGAAAACAATTTGGTGTACCTGCCAATTTTTTTGGGTTGTTTCCTGGGAGGGAGACCTATGTTTTTGATAAGGAAGGAAAAGTAATTATGGTATTCAATAGTATGAAGGCTACTGATCATATAAAAAAAGCATTGGAATCATTAAAAACACAGGCGTAAATGAACCTCTATCCATTAAAGTTTGAACCGATTTTTAAAGAACGTCTTTGGGGAGGTGCAAAACTAAAAGATGTACTGGAAAAGCCTGTCCAGGGTGACACCATAGGGGAGAGTTGGGAAATTTCTGCAGTAGAGGGTGCTATCTCCGAAGTAGCTAACGGAAAGCTCAAAGGAATTTCCTTGTTAGAATTAATAGAGACCTATCAGGGAAAACTTATGGGCAATCGTGTGTACAAGAAATTTGGGAATGACTTTCCGATATTGATAAAGTTTATTGATGCTAAGTTGGACCTTTCCATTCAATTACACCCCAATGATGAATTGGCAATGAAACGCCACAATTCATTTGGAAAAACAGAAATGTGGTACATTATGCATGCGGATGAAGGTGCAGAGCTTATAGTGGGTTTTAACAAGGATGTTACAAAGCAGGAGTATGTAATGCACCTTGAAAACAACTCACTTCCAGAGCTCCTTAATTATGAAAAAGTTAAAGAGGGGGATGTATTTTTTATCAATACAGGGAAAATACATGCTATAGGGGCAGGTGTATTGCTGGCAGAGATACAGCAAACATCGGACATTACATATCGTGTATATGATTGGGAGAGGAAAGACAAGGATGGAAATACTCGTGAACTCCATACTGCACTGGCATTAGATGCCATTGATTATGAAAAAAAGGAGGATTTTAAAATGCCATATGAAAAACAACAAAACACTTCTAATGCAGTAGTTAAGTGCCCTTATTTTATTACTAATTATTTGGATATAGAAGGGCATTATACTACTGATATAACCGACAGAGGTTCTTTTACGATTTATATGTGTGTGAGGGGAGAAGCCATTCTCAAAAATGAATATGGAAGTGAAAAAATAAAAAAAGGGGAAACGATATTAATACCTGCCAACACAGAACGGTTGCATATCGATTCGCTATCCGGAGTAAAACTTTTGGAGGTATATATATAAATGAAAAAAATCAATAAATCATAAAAACAAAATAGTTATGGCAAGTATCAGAGATTTAAAACGAGACATAAACAATGTACTGGGCGATATTATTGATGCAGTGTACATTTCAGAAATGGCGACCCTAAAACCACCTTCTAAAGAAGGGGATGCCATTATTGATGAAGCTATTCAAGTCTTTGACGAACTCATTGTAAAGGTAAATGATAAAAGTGTAGCCAACAGAAAAGCCCATCTTAAAGCAGTAAGTGCCGAACTGGAAGCTAAAAGTAAAAAGTTAGTAGAAAAGCTAAATAAGCTGGGAAGCGCATAATTCCTGTTTACTTATTCTTTATTTCGTCATCAATTTGTAAAATAAGCGCTTCAATGTCTTTTTTTAAAGATTGGGAATACGCTAATATGCTTTTTTCTATGAATTGTAACCATTTTAAATGGTTTATGAAATGAGGGTGTTTTTCCAATAATACGGCTATTTCATCATTCTCGTTAAATAAACTTTCGACCAACACAGGCAAGAGGTATTGTTTATGGTAATCGAGGTAATCCTGTTCGTTAACTTTGAACCATTCTACCCGTGTGTCATAATAAGCAGTTATAGCATTTCTTAACGAAGTATTTGTTACGATGTTTAACCCCTGTGACTTTAAATTATGAAAGGCCGCATCATTGGTTATAAAAATAGTTGTACTGAAAAGTGAGCCCAAAATATTTTTAATCCCTTTTTCATTTTCTAGAGTATTTTCAGAAAAAAGTTCAATTAGCTCTTGCCTTTTTTGAATCCTAAATGTATAACCGCCATTAATGTTTTCATCTAAATCAGTTAAGTCACGTTTAAGGTTTTCTTTAAGTTCTTTTAAGAGTTCCTGTTCTACTTTTTCTGCCTTTTTGCCTTCATTCCAATTGTTAAAAGCGATGGCGAGGTTAATGGCAATAAAAGTCAATAAAACTTCGCCAATGGCATACTTCCAGCTCATATTTTTAAATAGTCGAAATCTCATAGGGTAGAGCAGTTTTAATCCATGCTTTTTAACTGTTTTAGCTTGGCTTTCCACAGTGCAAGCGACTCTTTATGTTGCTCAATGGTATTCACCACATCTTTCAACATGGGGTTATCGTTAGAGGTGTTTGAGAAGAACTGCATGTTATTTTCGAATTGCCGTACTTTGGCTTTTAGTTCTTCAATTTTACGTTTTATAAAGACTTTTTCATTTTCAATAGCCCTTTCGTTATTTGAATTTGCAAGTTGTTCTAGCTTATTGTTATATTTAATGAGTGTAGCTTCTTTTTTATCGAGTCCTAGTTTTTTAAACAGTTTGTCCAATGTGTCATAAAATGTATTCTCAATAGCTCGTTTATGGTAAGGCACCTTACCCATGGTCTTCCAATTAGCTATATGCTCTTGAAGCATCGCCATATCAGTTTCTTTATCTCCTGATAATTCAACATCCTTAAGGGTTTCAATAAAGGCTTTCTTGTTGTTATAAGCTTCTAGTTCTTCTTCACTACTTTTATTTCGTTGTGCATGGAGCCGATCAAAATAATGATTACAGGCTTCTTTGAAGCGTTTCCATATTTCATCGGATAATTTTCTGGGGACATGCCCTATTTTTTTCCAATCTTGTTGGATTTTTTTATAGATTTCGGTAGCTGTTTCCCAATCTTCATTGTCTTTATTTGCTTCAGCAATTTCTACTAGTTCTAGTTTCTTCTCATAATTTTTTTGCTGTTCTTTTTTTAGGTTTTTATAGAATGCATTTTTGTTTCGATTGAATGCCCTGACGGCTTCTTTGAAACGGGACCAGTTTGTGTTGCTTTCTTTTCTCGGAACTTTTCCAATATTGAAAAAGGCTTCCCTGAGCGCTTCAATTTTTTTGATTTGATTTTGCCACTCACTATGTGTATTAACAGGTTTTGAAGTTATGGCATCTATCTGTGCTATTACTTCTTGCTTTTTTACCAAGTTAGCTTCATATACGGCATCTATGTTTTTGTAATATTCTTGGCGTTTGTCGTGAATAGCTTTTGTGGCATTGCTAAAACGGTTCCATACATCTTCTCTGTGCTCTCTGTCAACAGGCCCAATTTCTTCTTTCCATATTTTATGAAGAATTTGCAACTCACGAAATGCTTTAGGAATGTCTTCTTCTTCAATAAGCGCTTCTGCTTTAGTAATAATTTTTTCTTTTTCTTCCAGATTGTGTTTAAAATCAAGATCTCTTAATTCACGGTTTAAGTCCAGAAAATCATAAAAAATTTCAACATGGTGGTGGTATGTACGCCATAAATCATTATAATTGACCTTAGGAACGGATCCTGCATTGTACCATCTTTCCTGAAGCTCCTTGAAATGTTTATAAGTGGTATTGATATTTTCTTCTACATTGATAAGCCCTTTGAGCTCTTCTATGATGGCTAATCGGTTTGAAAGATTTTCTTTAAGGCTTTTCTCTAGGTTTTTATAATATTGGTTCCGTTTTTCTTTGTATTCGGAATAGCTTTTGTAAAACCTGGTTTTTAATGGAGAGGTGTATCTAAAATCAATTTCATTGCCCCCATCATTTATAAAATCATCTTTCTTTTGCTCAAGAAGTTCTTGGAACTTTGCATCAAACTCATGTTTAATGTTATCTACATGAGTTTTAATAGCCTGTACCTTTTCATTTTTGACGAGCTTTTCCAGCTCTTCAATTAATTTTTCCATGCTCATGGCATGGTAATCAGGCATAGGAATGGTATGACGCTCATTTACAGCTTCGTCTTCAGCATCTTCGGCATTTGATTCGTCAATTTCATTCAACGGATCATTATCACTTTCTAAAATTTGCTTTTCCGCTTCTTTGTTTGAAGCTTTTGTTTCTTCCGAATTTACTTCTTTTAATTCTTCTTTTTTTCCATCTGCCTCCGGCAGGTTATCCTTTTGTTCATCTAGCATAATTCAATACATATTTAAATTCATCACCACTTAGAAAGTGAAAGATACTAACAACGATTAAAATAGCAAAAGATTTTAAAAAAACCCATGAAAAAATACGGTTATAAACATACCGGGTTTAAGAATTCCATAGTTCCCATGCTTTTTCTGCCTGGAGTTCTAACATTTTCAACCCATTACAAATTATTGCACCTCTTTCTTCACCTTGCTTCAAAAAAGCTGTTTTAGTTGGGTTGTATATCAAATCGTATAATAAGTGTGACGCGGTAATATAATTGTATGGAATGGCTGGTTTTTCTGCTGTTTTTGGGTGAGTACCTAATGGGGTACAGTTAACCACAATAGTATGTTCTTTCAGTATGGCTGAATTTAGGTCATTATAGTCAAACCAGCCTTTTCTCGGGGTTCTGGAAACAAGTGAGCATTCGATATTTAATTTCTTAAATGCATGAACGATAGCTTTTGAAGCCCCGCCAGTACCCAATATGAGTGCTTTTTTATGATGTGGTTGTATGTGTGGTTGAATGGACGCAAGGAATCCATAAAAATCAGTGTTATATCCTTTTAGTTTTCCATTTTCAATTTTAATAGTATTTACAGCACCTATTTCAAAGGCTTCTTGCTCAATAACATCTAAAAAAGGGAAGATCTGTTCTTTATATGGAATGGTAACATTTAACCCTTTGAGGTTTTGGTATTCCTGGATGATGGCGGTGAAGTATTTAATAGAAGGGATGTCAAAGTTTGTATACTGGTATTCTTCCAGACTTAGTGCCTCAAACTTTTTATTGAAATATTTTTTGGAAAAGGAATAAGAAATATTTTTTCCGATCAAACCGAATAAATGGCTATTTTTTTTGAGTTCTTCTTCCATACCATTCTAATGAGAGGACAATAAGGATTCCAAAGATAATAAACCCGAAGGTGTACCAGGTTTCCATAGTTGTAAAATCAGGAATATAGCGTTGGTAGTTTTGGATGATTTTATCGCCATTACTGTCGAGTATATATGCTCCGGGCTCTGAGGTTTTAAAAACAGTTTTTTTCCAGGGCCATACCACTCCCAGAGAACCCGAAATGAAACCTATGATGAGTGCAGTAGTATTGTTTTTAAAATGTTTTAATACATAAGAAAGCAAATGTGAAAAGGTAACTAAACCTGTGAGTGACCCTATTGTAAATACACCTAATATTTTTAGTACACTTAGACGCTCCTGATTGTTAACAAAGCTGAAATCGCCTCTAAACAATTCGGCAAAGGTATCATAAAGGGCGTTTACAGAATCTACCAGTAAGAGGACGTAATTTCCTAAAAGGATAAGGATGAACGATCCAGACAATCCAGGAAGTGTCATTCCGGAAACACTAATAATTCCACAGAGGAATATAAACAACAAATTGGTGTTTTCCTTGGCAGGATCAAGGAAACTTATGGATATCCCAATAGTGATACCAATAATAAATGAGGTGATTGTTTTTCTGTTCCAGTGCCGAAAATCTTTAGAGATATAATAAATAGAACCGATGATCATGCCAAAAAAGCTTCCCCATACAAAAAGTTCTTTTTTTTCGATGAAATAGTCTAACAGTTTGGAAACACTGAAGTAACTAATGAGCATCCCCAACATAAGCAATCCTAAAAACCGCCCATTGATATAACGATAGCAACTATTAAACCGTCCATTAATAAGTAATTTGAATGCTTTTCCGTTAATTTTTCTTAATGAGTATATGAATTCTTCATAAAATCCAGCTACGAAAGCTACTATACCGCCTGAAACCCCCGGCACCTTATTAGCAGCGCCCATAGCAAGCCCTTTTATAACTAAAAAGACACGATCTTGTAATGTGCGGGTGTTATGCATGCTTTTTAGTTTTTGAGGCAATTCTTTCCAACAAGAAGATGGTTAAAAAACCAATAATGATCAATGAAATTGTCCATATTATTTTAGGGTCGCCTTCAAAAGCTGTCGGGATAATGCTTTTTTGCAACAGAGGTTCTTTAGCTCCATGCGAGTTAGTATACCAGCTTATGGTTTTCTTCCAAGGCCAAATTTTATTTAATGACCCAATCATAAAGCCGGTTAAGAGTGCAAGGGTACTGTTTTTATAATTTTCAAACATCCAGCCTAGGATTTTTGAAAAGACTTTTAATCCTAGAACAGCACCCAATACCAATGAAATGAATTTTAGAAATGCCTCTGTGAACTTGTTGAAATTTAACTCATAGACACTTTCCAAAAACAAATTAACGGTGCCAATAGCCGTACTGTATGCTCCTAAAATTAAAAGTATAAATGCTCCGGAAACACCAGGGAGAATCATTGCTATAATAGCTATAAACCCACTGAAGAATAAGTATAAAAAACTATCCGGAGATGAGGTGGGCTCCATGATGGTAATGTAATATGAAATAAGAGTCCCTACTATCAAAAAGATTCCCATTGTTATGTTCCACTTTGAGATGCCTTTAATAATAATAAGGATACTAGCTATGACCAATCCGAAAAAAAAACCCCACAATAGCACAGGCTCATTTTCCAGCAACCATTTTATTGCTTTAGCAAGTGAGAGTATACTAAGAAATATACCTGATAACAATGCAGACAAAAAATTACCATTGATACTATTCCAGAATGATCGAAAGCCTTCTTTCCATATTTTTTTTAGAGATGTTATTTTGAGTCCATTAATGGTAGCAATAAGCTCTTCATAAATTCCGGAAATAAAGGCAATGGTACCTCCGGACACCCCAGGAACAATATCTGCTGCGCCCATGGCCATTCCTTTCAATGTTATGAGCATATAATTTTTGAACGATCGGTGCATATTGCTGCGTTAAGTCGAACAAAAGTATGGAATTATTGTTTAGGGATATTTTTAAATTCTGTTATAATATTCTTAACAGTGTTCCGAATAAAAACAGTAGGGAAAAGTTCTTTAAGTATGTGGTGTTTCTTATAATTGTTCCTTAAGGCATTTTTTAGGTGATAGGATCCTTTTAGGGAATCTGAAGAAAGATAGTAAAAACCAGCAATACGGTACTCAATAGCAGGTTCGTCCGGATAGAATTCTATTGCTTGTAGCAATGTATGGATAGCAGTATCATATTCGCCGAGTTTGTAGAGAACATCACTCCATTCTATCCAGGTTTTTAATTCATAATTACCTAATGTAACTATCTTTTCATATGCAAGGTCAGCTTCTTCGAGAAGGTCTAACTTTTTATTTATTTCTGCACTAAGTTTCCAGTAAGCTACATTTTCACAGTCAATATTTAAAGCTTTGTTAATATAATAACGAGCCTTTCGATAGTCCCCAATTCTATAATAGAAATCAGTAATTGCTATCCAACCTTTATCTAAGAGCGGATCTTCATGCACAGTTTTATTCAAGTACTTTACTGCCAGTTCAACATTGCCTAACCGCTCATGGCATTTCCCGATCCTTAAGTAAGCATAGGATGTAGGGTCATCTAGTTTTAGTGTGATCTCATAATTTTCTATAGCCTCATTGTACCGGTGCAGCTTTTCTAAGACTTTTCCTTTTTCCATATATGCCCCAACAAATGCATCATCAGAAATAATAGCAAAGTCATAAGCAGCAATGGCTTCTTTATACATCTTCTTTGCGTAGAATTGTTTGCCCAGTTGGTGCCATGCAATTTCACTGTAGGGGTCATTTTCTATATAAGTATTCAAAAAACTGATAGCCCCATCATGGTCTTTTACACTATCGTAACAATAAATCACATTATACAGCGCGGAATAATCAGCGGGATCATCTTCTACACATTTTATGAAGTATTCTTTAGCAGCTTGGTAGTCATCCATGAACAAATATTCCATACCTATCAGGGAATAAATATCCACAGTATCGTTTGTGTATGCCATTGCTGTCTTTAAAAGTTCAATAGCTTTATGATGTTGATCTTTTTTAGAGTAGATACTTGCTTTTTGTATGTATACTTCTTCATTAGTATGTTCAATAGCCATAAGTTCATCTAGCATTTTCTCAGCAAGGTCTAGTTTACCATCAAAAATTAATACCTCTATGTTGAGTAATTTTAAATTAATGGAAGATGTATGCTGGCTTAAGCCTATTTGTAATGCTCTTTTTGCAAGTGCGACTTTACCGATGTCTAAATAATGGTGAACTATGTCTTCAAAATCAGCAGCGTCAAAGAAGTAGACGTCGTTGGTTTTTAACATAGATTCGAATTTCGAAACGGGGAAGTTTCTGTCTTCACTAGAACTAAATGGCATACAAATGCTTTTTTATTTCTGTTTTATTAAAGTTAAAAGATGATGGTATTGGTTTATTAGAAAGCGATTTTTATTATCAACAAATTAGTTAACAGCTTTATTCTTTGTAGTTGTTTAACATTTTTATGAGGACATGGCAACCTTCTCTTATCTCTTTTTGAGAGATCGTCAGTGGGGGTGTTATGCGAATTGCCCGGGGTTCATATAACAACCAGAACAGGATCAATCTTTCTTTCATTGCGTTCAATATAACATAATTGGCAATACTGGAATTTTCTACCATCATGGCCAACATCAATCCTTTTCCCCTTATTTCTTTTATGAGGGGATGTACCAGAAGTTTCCGGATTAATGCCTCTTTCTCCAATGTTTCAGTTATTAAAGAGGTTTCTGTAAGTTCTTTCAATGTAGCCAAACAAGCTGAGGCAATTACAGGATGCCCTCCAAAAGTAGTAATATGACCAAGTTTAGGTTGTTCTTTTAAACAGGCCATCATTTCTTTAGATGCCATGAAAGCACCTACAGGCATGCCACCCCCCATTCCTTTTCCCATAACTAGAATATCAGGAATAATTCCGTAGTGTTGAAAACCAAAAAATTTTCCAGTTCTCCCAAATCCGGGTTGAATTTCATCTAGAATGAGCAAAGTGCCAGTCTTATTACATCGTTCGCGGACTTTTTTCAAGTAATTGTTTTTTGGAGCAATAAATCCTGCGCCTCCCTGAATAGTTTCTAGTAGGACACAAGCTGTTTTGGGTGTTATTTTATTGAGGTCATCTGTATTGTTGAATCGTATATACTTTGTTCCAGGGATCAGTGGTCTGAATACTTGTTTTCGTTTTTCATAACCCATGACACTCATAGCTCCTTGTGTATTGCCATGATAGGCGTTATGGGCGGCAATGATTTCGTACCGACCTGTTACACGTTTGGCTAATTTTAGTGCTCCTTCAATCGCTTCAGTCCCCGAATTGGTAAGGTAAGTGGTTTCTAGTGGAGGCGGAAGTTGTGTTGCCAATAGTTTTGTATATGTAACTACAGGTTCCTGAATGTATTCCCCATATACCATTACATGTAAGTAGCTATCTAATTGTTTTTTTATAGCAGCGACCACTTTAGGGTGCCGATGGCCCAAACTACAGGCAGAAATGCCTGCAACAAAATCGAGATAAGGTTTTCCGGAGGAATCATAAATATAACTTCCTTCAGCCCGGCTTATTTCCATAGCTAAAGGGTATGGCGATGTTTGTGCCTGATATTTAAAAAAGTCATCCTTCATACAGCAATACGCTTATTACAATTATTTATTCTCAGGTTTTATCTTTCTATTAGGGGATGTGCCTTTTGAATTTGGTTTTTGAGAGGTGTTTTTCTCATTAGGAGGTTCATTCTTCGATTGTTTTTCATATTCTTCGGCATCAATATCAATAGGATTGTCAATACCTCTTATTTTAACAAGCTGTATGTTATTGTCATCCTCATCAAAAATATCCTCTTTAGAGGAAATCATTTCATCACCCCTCCATACAAAGCCACTTAATTTACGTGCATTTACTGGTAAATCTTTTTCGGGAAAAATATCCCCATCTGGATTGGTAAAAAAAGTGATATCCTCAATTTGATTGTCTGTCATTGTCATATTAATGGCACTGCAAATAGTTTTATCAATCCCAATAAGTTCATTCTCGTCATTGTACATATAATAAATAACTTCTGTGTTTTTTATTACATCAATAATATCTAATTGATTTTCAACGAAAAGGCCAAATAAGTTTTTTCCTTTAACTTGGTTGAACCCTTCGCTTAATGTATCTTTTTCAATAATGAAAGCATTGTTCAATACTTTTAAGGAATCCAGTTTTTCGGTTTCTATATTGGTGATGAGGTGAATGCTATCTCCGGTCATTTGATTTTTTCCAGACCATAGTATAGGACTTTTTTTCTTTTTCTCGGCAATACTCATGGTTTCTGCATTAAACCCTAGGGGTTCCCCGATAAGCTGGGTCAATCCTGTTTTTTGGTTTACATGTATGGAGTCGCATTTGCCACTAAGGTTTTTTTTGTAAAATTTCACATTCCGAAAACCACGTATAATACGGTTATCAGGCTTGCCTGTCACCATAAGCGTGTCACCGTGAATGTACATGGAATCTTTTTCAATCAGGTTGATGGCTACAGCTCTTTTGGTAATAAAAACAGAGTCTTTTTGTTTATATACTTCTGCATAATGCCCCTTCACAATTCCTTTATTAATGGTATCAATAACTTTTATATTATTGGTGGCAGAGGCAAAATCTTTTATCTTATCAAAGTATAGGCTATCCCCATAGATGATACGATTGTTATAATCAATTCTTGAATTTTTAATGAAATACCCATTCTCGTCACTAGTGTCATAAAAACCTCGTTCGCAATAAACTTTATAATCTTTTCCGGTAATAGTGGACGGCCCGTACATGTATGCATGCTTGGTTATAGTATAATAGTCTAATTGTAATGAGTTGAGCACATAATCCGGATTGGTTATTTTCACATCACTAAGGAACTGATATCGTTTTTGTTCTAGGTAATAATGCCCTTTTTCACTGGTAAGCACATTGATAGAATCTTTAACAGTGCCGAAACTATTATAATAGGCATCTTGTTTGTTTCTATCAAAATAAAGGGTATCTGTAGCGAGCTCCATTTGTAGGTTATTCAATTTTACATTGTCCCGGGCATATGCCAATCGGGTATTCCCATCATAATCTAAATAACCACTTTGCATTTGGATAGTATCACCTTGGTTGAAACGTACATTACCAAAAGCTTTTATACGGTTTTCTTTCTGATTGTATATAGCTACATCGCACCAGAGGTCTACTCCTTGGTGTTCAAATTGTACTTGACGGTTGTCTTTACTAAAGATTGAGGCTCCGGGATATTTTATTTCATTTTTTGTGAAATTTCCTCCGTAGACAATTGTGATGTTTTTCTTTTCTTGAGCAGTTCCTAGAAATGAAAGACAACTAATAATAAAAGTAATGAGTATATGAATAAGCCTCAAAGCAATGTAATTTTGCTTCAAAAATAATGCTTTTTAGTATAGAAGAGTGCTTGTTAAGCTATTTTTAGGATTTGTCAAGAAGTTTACCTATGAATGGTCTGTGTCCTGTTAGGTCCTACAGAAACAATCTTTATGGGAACGTTAAGTTCACTTTCTAAAAAACCAATGTAATCATTAAGTGCTTTCGGAAGCTGATCGGCATTCGTGAGTTTTGTAAGATTATCTTCCCATCCTTTCATTTCTGTATATATCGGAGTAATATTTTCCGGTTCAATATTATATGGTAAATGACAGATTTCTTTCCCCTTGTATTTGTATGCTGTGCATATTTTTAGTGTTTTAAAACCACTCAATACATCGCCTTTCATCATCATCAATTGTGTAACACCGTTTATTTGAACAGCATATTTTAAAGCAACAAGGTCTAACCAGCCACAACGCCTTGGCCTTCCGGTAGTTGCTCCAAACTCGTTCCCTACCTTTGCCATTTTTTTTCCATCCTCATCAAAAAGTTCAGTAGGGAAGGGGCCACTTCCTACACGGGTAGTATAGGCTTTAAAAATACCCAACACCTCTCCGATGTTTCCAGGGGCTACTCCCAGTCCGGTACAAGCACCAGCAGCAGTAGTGTTGGATGAAGTAACATATGGATATGTGCCAAAATCGATGTCCAATAAAGAACCTTGTGCTCCCTCTGCCAAAATTGTTTTGCCTTCTTTCTGAGCGTTATATAGATATTCTTCACTATCTATAAACATAAGTTTTTTGAGTATTTCTACACCTTCGTAAAATTCTTCCTCCAATTCTTTAAGATCGTACTGTACATCTACGTTGTAAAATTTAATCATAGCTTCATGCTTGTTAGCAAGAGCTCTGTAACGTTTTTTCCAATCAGTTAATTCTAAATCACCTACCCGTATACCATTTCGTCCAGTTTTATCCATATACGTGGGGCCTATTCCTTTAAGTGTAGACCCTATTTTAGCTTTTCCCTTGGATGCCTCTGATGCAGCATCTAACAATCGGTGTGTAGGTAGAATAAGGTGTGCTTTTCTAGAAATAAATAGTTTAGATTGAATATCAATATTGAATTTTTCGAGGTTATCCAATTCTTTTTTAAAAATGACAGGGTCTATAACAACTCCGTTTCCAATAATATTAACTGCATTTTTATGGAATATACCAGAGGGAATGGTATGTAAAACATGTTTAAAACCGTCAAATTCAAGCGTATGCCCAGCGTTTGGTCCGCCTTGAAAACGTGCTATGATATCATAGTTTTTAGTGAGAACATCTACAATTTTGCCTTTTCCCTCGTCGCCCCATTGTAGTCCTAGTAGTAAATCTACTGCCATATATTGTGTGAATTGAGTTTAGTTAATTTTGTTGTTTTTAGTGCCGTAAAAATAAAGAGAATGATTGTGAATATTGATATCGAAAACTTCTTCTATGGTTTTTTTAATGGCTTGTATCCGTGGATCACAGAATTCCATGACTTCTCCTGTATCGGTAAGGATAACATGGTCATGCTGTTTATCAAAATATGATTTTTCATAATGTGCCTGATTTTGGCCAAATTGGTGTTTTCGTACCAACCCACATTCCAGAAGAAGTTCAATGGTGTTGTAGAGGGTAGCCCTACTGACACGATAATTTTTATTTTTCATTTTGATATAAAGCGATTCTACATCAAAATGTTCATCACTATTATAAATCTCTTTAAGTATAGCATAGCGTTCGGGAGTTTTTCGATGATTGTTGTCTTCTAAAAATGTAGTGAAAACATTCTTTACAATTTCCTGATTCTTGTCATTCGCCATGATATGCTACTCAAAAATTCAACATACAAATGTACAGTTAAAAATTAAATTCGGACGACTTTATCTATTCCGTTCAGTTTCTTAAGGTTATTCATCAGTTTTTTGAGTATTGTATTGTTTTTTACCACAACTGTAATTTTACCATTAAAAATACCATCATCCGTATCAAAACTTATATTTTTCATGTTTACATGCATATTGTCTGAAATAATCTTTGTGACATCACTTACCAGACCAATATTGTCAATTCCATTAAGTTTTATAACAGCAGTGAATTCTTGTTGCGAGGAATCTACCCATTTTGCATTGATGATCCGATATGCATAGTTTGATTGTAGAGAGATTGCATTTGGACAATTTTTTTTATGGACTTTTATGCCTTCATTGATAGTTACAAAACCAAATACATCATCTCCTGGAATGGGATTGCAACAGTTGGCTAGTTTATAATTTAGTTTTTCTTCTTCCTTACCGAAGACGAGCAGGTCATATTTTGAGGTGATTTCTTCTCTGTTTATATCATCAGGCTGAGCACTTTTTCGCATCCGGTTTTTAATAAACTTCATAAATCTATTATTGCGCGATGCTACAAAGTCTTTCAACATTTGATTATCAATAGTTCCAATACCCACTCTGTAAAACAAATCTAAACTTGTTTTTAGTTTGAAATAAATAACCAGTTCGTTTACTGATTTTTCATTTAAGAGAACTTTTAGTTGTTTAAGTTTTCTTCTTAATATTTCTTTTCCGTCTTCAGCAATTGTTTTCTTTTCCTCTTTTAAAGAAGTTTTTATTTTGGACCGGGCTCTTGCCGTGGTGGCATAATCGAGCCAGTTGGCTGTAGGTTTTGATTTTTCCGAAGTGAGGATTTCTACCTGATCACCACTTTTTAATTCATGACTTAGAGGGACTAATTTTCCATTTACTTTTGCCCCTCTGGTATGGATGCCTACTTCTGTGTGAATGTTAAATGCAAAATCCAAAGGAGTTGCCCCTTTGGGCAGTGACTTTAGATCACCCGTAGGGGTAAAAACAAATATTTCCTTGGCATACAGGTTTAGTTTAAATTCTTCTACAAAATCAACTGCATTGCTATCAGCATTTTCAAGGGCTTCTTGGAGCCGGTTTAACCATATATCGAGCCCTTGTTCATTTTGTTCACCATGTTTGTATTTAAAGTGAGCTGCATAGCCTTTTTCTGCAATTTCATGCATCCGCTCACTGCGTATCTGTACTTCTACCCAACGGCCTTTTGGTCCCATTACAGTTATATGAAGTGCTTCATAACCATTGGATTTAGGGGATGATATCCAGTCACGAAGTCGAATAGGGTTGGGACGAAAGTGGTCTGTAACAATAGAGTAGATTTTCCACGCTATGAACTTTTCATTTTTCAAATCAGATTTATAGATGATTCGAATAGCAAATTTATCATATACCTCATCATAGGTAACATTTTGAACTTGCATTTTCCTACGAATAGAAAAAATAGATTTGGAACGCCCTTTTATTTGATAATTTAAACTTTCTTTATCTAGGCTTTCTTTTAAAACATTTGAAAATGCTTTAATGTAGGCATTTTGTTCATCTTTACTTTCTTCTATCTTATTTGCAATATCATTATATACCTCGGGTTCTGTATATTTTAAACCAAGATCCTCAAGTTCTGTTTTAATATTGTATAGACCTATCCGGTGTGCCAATGGGGCATAGATATAGAGTGTTTCAGATGCAATTTTCACTTGCTTGTCTTCAGGCATAGATTCCATGGTTTGCATATTATGGAGCCTATCTGCAATTTTGATAATGATGACCCTGATATCATCATTTAAAGTGAGTAGCATTTTACGGAAATTTTCAGCCTGTAGTGATATATCTTTTTCAGTACTCAGATTTGATATTTTTGTGAGCCCGTCCACAATGCGTGCCACAGTTTCTCCGAAAAGTTGCTCAATGTCCTCTAAAGTGTATTGTGTATCCTCAACTACATCATGTAATAATGCGGCAGCGATGGAAGCGGCATCCATTCCTATCTCTGAAGCTACTGTCTTAGCTACATTTATAGGGTGAAAGATATAGGCCTCTCCGCTTTTTCTACGCTGATCTTTATGGGCATCGACAGCGGTGTCAAACGCCAAACGAATGAGTTTTTTGTCCTCATTGGTAAGTGTTTGATAGCTGATGCGGAGCAACTCCTTATATTGCTTGGCAATAGCTTTATTTTCCTGTTCTATATCCATTACTGCCATACACTAAAAGTACCATAAACTTACTTATTATACAACAAAAGCTATGCCTTAAGTTTTTTGATACGTTGCAAGAGTGTAGGGTGCGAATAATGTACGAATACATATACGGGATGTGGAGTGAGGTTACTTAAATTGTTTTTTGAGAGTTTTTTTAATGAAGTGATTAATGGTTCAGGCGCAAAGGTGTTTTTGGCATAGGCATCTGCCTGGTATTCAAATTTTCTGGAGAAATAATTCATAATAAGTCCCGTGAATTCAGAAATAGGGCTATACAAGACCCCGAACGTAATAAGACCGGCATGGAAACTGGGAATTTTTACGCCTATGGCCTGTGAAAATTCAGGATAATTAATAAACAATGAAAAAATATAAAAGGTAATTCCGGTTAACAAAATGGAGGTGATTAGGTTGAAAATAATATGCTTTTTTTTGTAATGCCCTACTTCATGGGCAAGTACTGCCACAATTTCATTGGTTTCCAAATCGTTGATCAATGTGTCGTATAAGGTGATACGTTTTTCACGCCCAAACCCTGAAAAATAGGCATTTGCTTTGGTTGATCGCTTAGAACCATCAATAACAAAGATATTTTTTAAGGTAAAGCCCACTTTGGCAGCATATTTCTCAATCTCATTTTTTAATGATCCTTCTTCTAAAGGTTTTTGTTTATTAAACAGAGGAACGATCAACCGGCTATAGAATAGATTTGCAAATAGGCTAAATACTGCTACTGCACCCCATGCATAGACCCAAAAATTGCTTCCGGTGGCTTCATAAAACCACATAATCAGCGAAAGGATCCCTCCTCCAACGATAATAAGTAATATCCATCCTTTTATCTTATCAAGAATAAAAGTTTTCTTCGTTGTTTTGTTAAAACCGAATTTTTCTTCAATAACAAATGTGTGGTACCAGGAAAAAGGTATATTTATAAGGTCACTTCCCAGCATAATAATCCCGAAAAAAATCAGGGCAATTAAAATGGGATTATCGGTATAATTTCTGGCTATGGTATCTATAAAATCAAAACCATCTAGAAAAAGAAAACCAAGTATTAAGGCAAACGAAAAAGTACTGGTAATAATTCCGAATGTATAGTTTACTTTTTTATACAGTTGCGATTTTTTATAAGCTTCTTCGTCATATACATCACTGAGTTCCTTCGGAATAGGGTCATTAAACTTTTGAGCATTCAAACGATCTATTATTTTATCAATAGTAAAGTCAATGATAATGATAGCAATAATTGTATAGAATAAGAAAGTTGGGTTCATGGATTTGTGTCAGTTAAAATTTCGTTGTCTTTTAGCTTCAAAAATAAGGATTGCCGCAGAAACAGAAACGTTCATAGAGTCAATCTTCCCTTGCATGGGGATAATAATATTTTTTGAGGCGTTCTGTAACCATTCGTCATTTAATCCGGTAGCTTCTGTGCCTACAACGAGAGCTGTAGGCTTTTTGTAATCAATGGTATAATAAGGAACAGATGCTGATAAGGCGGCACAATAGATATGAATATCTTTTTCTTTCAAGAACGAAATAATTTCATAAGTACTCCCCATAACAATCTGATTGGTGAAAACACCCCCTACACTAGACCGGATGATATTAGGGTTGTACAAATCGGTTTTAGGATTTGCAATAATAACAGCATCAAGGCCTGCAGCATCAGCGGTACGCAATAATGCCCCAATGTTACCAGGTTTTTCGGGTGCTTCGGCGACTAAAATCAGCGGATTTCTATTCTTGAAGGTCAATGAACTTAATTCGTGAGTTTTTGCTTTTGCAATAGCAATGATACCCTCTGTAGTTTCACGATAGGCTATTTTTTGATAGACTTCTTTGGTTAGTTCGATGTGTTTTTCTTCATCGGTAAAAATTTGAGAAAGTGTTTCCCAAGCGCACAAATCCGGACAAAATAATAGTTTTTCAATTTCATAACCGTTTTTTATGGCCAGTGAAATTTCTCTAATTCCTTCAATGATAAACAACCCCAATTTTTTACGCTCTCTAGGTTTATCTTTGAGTTTTAGGGTTTGTTTTATTAAAGGATTTTGAATGCTGGTGATTTGTTTCAATGAAAGAATTTTATAAACAAAAATAAGATTAAAAATCAAAAGCCCGAATAAAATGATTCGGGCTTTTGATAAATGTGTATTATCATATTACTCTCTGCTCAATCGTTCTACATAACGCTTCCACAGTTTGGTTTGGTGAGTTTCCAAGCTTATTTTACGCCCTTGGATAAAAGCATAAGACAATCGGTTTGTCCTCATATCTAGAGCATCTCCTTCTGAGACAAACAAAGTAGCATCTTTTCCTACTTCAAGTGTACCTGCAAAATCATCAATGCCTAATATTTTTGCAGCATCTCCTGTAATCATTTGAACGGCTTTTTCTTTATCCAATCCATAGGCAGCAAAAGATCCTGCATAGAAAGGCAGGTTTCGTGTGTTCATACGTTCCATCCGGCCACTAGGCTCTATGCTGACAAGAACACCTTCTTCAACCAGTAATTTGGCCAACATGAAAGGCTGTTTTGCATTGTCATCTT
The DNA here is from genome assembly GCF_037645805.1 of Leptobacterium meishanense. NCBI lineage: Bacteria > Pseudomonadati > Bacteroidota > Flavobacteriia > Flavobacteriales > Flavobacteriaceae > Leptobacterium > Leptobacterium meishanense. Next base: position 164,311 of record NZ_JBBEXE010000006.1, on the reverse strand, counting down.
CTTTTCCGGGAAGCCTGTGTGGACGGCTTAAAAGTACCGGAATGTTTTTTTGTGCAAGTAGTTTGGCTACTTTATCGGCTTCATCACCTCCGACAATAACCAAGTTTGTGATACCTAAGCTTTCGGAAAAATATACTGCATCTGTGATTTCTTTTTCACCATCAGCATTTACGTATAATTTTTGCTTTCCCGTGAATAACCCTTCTACGGCTTCAAAGGGAAGGTTTTTTGGTGATCGACTGCCTTGTAGGTAGGCTTTGGCCTGCTTCAGAAAAGTTTTTAATTCATCTACCTGCTCTGTATATTTCTTATTAGGCTTCAAGCCCGGATCTTCACCTAGCCACCAACGACCTCTTACAAAACTGTTAGGCCAGTTCATATGAATAGCATCATCTGTTTTGATAGCAGCTTCTTCCCAATTCCAGGCATCCAGTTGTACTACAGAAGATGTTCCGGATATTCTTCCCCCACGAGGGGCCACTTGTGCAAGTAGTATGCCATTTGGGCGCATGCTTTCTACAATTTTAGATTCAGCATTGTAGGCAATAATGCTTCTTACGTGTGGAATGAGGCCACCTATTTCAGAATCATCGTCCGTAGCACGTACAGCATCAATTTCTACGAGTCCTAGCGAGCTATTTGCAGCTATAAACCCTGGGTATACATGTTTTCCGGTAGCGTCAATTATATATTTATAATCACCTTGTGAGACATTGTTTTGGTTCCCTACATAGGTAATTTTCCCATTATCAAAACCAATAGCACTGTTTTCAATAACTTGTCCGTTTCCAATATGGGCAGTTGCCCCAATAATCAATGTAGCTGCGGGCTGTTTTGGAGCAGGTGCTTGTTGTGACCATATAGCTACTGAAAAGAGAAACAGAATAGCTAATTTTGTATATTTTATATTTTTCATCTTAATTCTTTGTTTTTGGTTTATAAGGAATCACAATGTAAATGTTCTTTCACCTCTTTTTTAGGTGCTTGTGTTTTCATTCCTTTATTCTTTGCTTGTATCATCATGTTAATCAGTTGATTACGTTCTTTGTCTATTTCATTTTTCATTTGCTTCATTTGCTCATAATCATAATATACAATCCCTTCAATCATAGTTTTTTCAGCAATAGAATAAATAGACATCGGGTGCTCGCTCCATAAAACTAAGTCAGCATCTTTACCAACTTTTATGCTCCCTGTACGGTCATCAAGATGAAGTAATTTAGCAGGGTTTAGTGTAACAAATTTCCATGCTTCTTCTTCAGATACACCACCATATTTCACGGTCTTGGCTGCCTCTTGGTTCAATCTTCGGGACATTTCAGCGTCGTCTGAGTTAATGGCCACAGTAACACCTGCATTGTGCATAATTGCTGCATTGTATGGAATAGCATCATTTACTTCATATTTATAGGCCCACCAATCAGAGAAAGTAGAGCCTCCCGCACCATGTTCTGCCATTTTATCGGCTACTTTATAACCTTCCAGGATATGAGTAAATGTGTTGATGTTAAAATTGAACCTTTCAGCAACTTTCATGAGCATATTGATTTCACTTTGTACATATGAATGGCATGATATGAACCGTTCTTTATTAATGATCTCAGCTAAAGTTTCCATTTCAATATCATACCTAGGGGCTTTTGTACGTGCTTTTGCTTTAGAGGATAGTGCATTGTATTTTTTCCATTTGTTATCATACTCTTTTGCCCGTTGAAAATAGTCCATATACACTTGTTCTACACCCATACGGGTTTGTGGAAACCGGACTCGCTCGATATCACCCCAGTTGGATTGTTTCACATTCTCTCCCAATGCAAATTTTATAAACTTAGGGGCATTATTTATCAACAGATCTTCAGGGTCTTCTCCCCATTTTAATTTGATGAGTGCAGAACGCCCTCCTATAGGGTTCGCAGAACCATGAAGGATTTGGATAGCGGTAACACCCCCTGAAAGGTTTCTGTAGATATCAATGTCTTCAGAATCCACTACATCGTCAATGCTCACTTCAGCAGAAGAATTATGGCCTGCTTCATTGATAGCAGCAGCAGCAATATGAGAATGTTCATCAATAATTCCAGAAGTAAGGTGTTTCCCTGTAGCGTCAACCACTTTAGCACCACTTTCAGAAAGATTAGTGCCAACAGCAGCAATTTTGCCATTTTTCACCAACACATCGGCATTTTTTAAGATACCTTGTTCTTCATTGGTCCAGACAGTAGCATTTTTAAATAAGATGGTTTCCTGTTTGGGCATTTCTTTAAACCCGTAGGGCTTATTGGGATAGGTAACAGGAAGTAGTGTGATATCATCATCTTTTTTGCCATCCTTTTTGGTTTCTTCTTTTTCAGGGGCTTCTTTTTTGTTGGCATACCAAGTAGTCGCTACTCCATTGTTAAGCACAGCATTCCCTTCTAAATTATCATTGCTTGTTACAGCAGCTGTAAGACGAACGAATTCTGTTTTATTTTCATCTATTGGTGTATAGAAGATATTGACCCAACCATTTTCATAGCTCATCTTAGATTCAATTTTTGTAGAATCTTGTTTGATTTCAGATGACAACTTCGGTAGTTCTCCTTTGATGGTCAAAGAATAAGAATCTCCTGCGACGGTTAAATCATATGTTCCCCGAATATCTTTGATGCTCATATCGGTAATAACGTTCTTATTTCCCTGCACCCAGTTTTCATAAAGTGTTGACCCTTTATCAAAAACATCCCCTGATGTGATCAGGAAATTGGCATAAGCACCACTTTTAAGAGTTCCAATCTCATTAGACTTTCCTAAATAGCTTGCAGGAATGGTGGTCAATGCTTCTAATGCTTTGGTTTTATCAAAACCATATTCGATAGCCTTTAATAAGTTAGCTTTAAAGTCAGAAACCTTTTTTAGATCTGCAGTCGTTAAAGCAAAAGAAACACCATTATTTGCCAATATTGCAAGGTTAGAAGGTGCCTGGTTCCACATGCGCATATCAGAAAGGGATACTTTACTGGCACTATATGGATCAGTTACATCATAAGCATCCGGAAATTTTATAGGGATAATATAACGGGCATTGGTCTGTTTCACTTCATTGATGCGTTCAAACTCATTACCACTTCCTTTAATGATATAATTTAAGCCAAATTCATCAGCAATTTTATCGGCACGGAGCCCATTTAGTTTGTCCCCTGCGTCAAATATTTGCGGAAGGGTTCTGTTTTTTAACAATGCTTCAATAGAAAAGTCTTTTGTGGACGCATTTCCTTTTTCATACCAAGCAGCATCATTATAGAACTGTCTCAATAGTGCCATAGCCCCCATCAGTGAGGTAGGGTAGTTTTGATTGGATGCAATACTTTTTGAAAAAGATAAATGCTGCGCAGCATGTTGGTCCAATATCCGTTTACTGTTGTCATCTTTGTTGTTTAGGGCAACTAAGACACTGGTTCCTCTTACAATTCCATCAGGGATGTGTGTATTGATAGTTCCAAAACCTGCTTTTATAAGCTCATCAGCTTTTTTACTATCGTATTTAAACTTTTCAATAGCTTTGTTTTCCGGCATTACATGGTCATTCCAATAAAAACCCTCACGGGTAGCATCGTATTGCGAAGTCCTTCCAAAATTAGAATTTCTTTTTGGCTTTTCCACACCAAAATCAGCGTAGATATCAATAAAAGAAGGATATATATATTTTCCTTTTAAATCAATTACGACACTGTTTTGCGGAATAGAAACGGTTGTGCCAGAGGCGATTACTTTTCCATTTTGGATAAGCAGGGTCCCGTTTTCAATAACCTGTGTAGGGGTTACAAATATTTTGGCGTTTGTGAAAGCGGTGTAGTTATTGTTAACTGTTTTAACACCATCATTCTTTGGGAAGTATTCCTGTGAAAAAACTGACAGGCTACAACATACAAAGAAGATCATCCATATTTTTTTTCTCATAAGATGTATAGTTGATTAGTAATTTTTTAAAGTCCCTAAAAATAATACAAATGATAGGAAGGAAACACCTGTTTAGCTTTTTTTAACATTTATAGTGGTGTGCTTTCATGGTAGTTGACGAGGAGTGCAATTACATAATTATAGCTTTTGATGCCCTCTTTTTGGTTATTGGCCTTTAAAAAAGTGTCGAATGAATTTTTAAAGATAGGTTCGGCCCTATTGTCATATTTGCTCCAAAAATTGGCGACATTAATATAATTCTTAATAATTCCCGGATTGATCTTTGCAGTCACCTCCCTGAATTTGTTTTCATCCCTTCTCTTAATTTCCCCTAGGCAATATCTAAGGCTGTACACATAAGCGGAATACTTAAAATAAATATCATCATTATTCACGGCGGCCAGATAACCGATAAAATTTGCTTCGTTCTCTGCTGAATAACCAAGTTGGTGTGCTAATTCGTGACAAGTAACGGTTGGGTACTTATAGCTAAATGCAACCCTATTTACATGTGCCTCATGAGTAAAAGGGTTTAGATAACCTCCATAACCCATATAGGTGAGCATAGTACTATACAATGATGACTTTATGCTTGCCGGGCGATAGGCCAAATCTGGGATATTTTTCTCCAATTGATCATATCCTGAAACAGCCATCCGGTAAATTTCTTTGGTTGTGTAAGGGATGGTTACCATTACTGTATCATTTTTGGTAATGCTCAGGTGTACTTCGTTTGCTTTATTAACAAGGCGGTCAGTGAAATTCATTAAAGCTTCTTCAGTATAGTCTTCATTCAGATTATAAGTCTCAGAAACGGGCAATCGGTAGTAATTCATTCCCCAAAATAGATGGAAAATAAAATAAAGCATAGAGATCACAACAAAGACTTCCCTGAAGAAATTCCTAGTCTCATAAAAAAACATCCAACCTTTCCGGATCAGAAAACGAATAATTAAAATACCGGCAATGGTATAAAAAATATCCCCTACGGAAAAAGGGACCCAACCAAAAATAAACCGAAAACCTTTTGACAGGTACGGATAAACTCCATTGCTGTAATAGGCTTCAATAAATTCCGGATATTTTGCAAGTTGCTTCACGATCACTATTTGTGGAAAAATAGAAACCGCAATAATGGTTTGCATTCGTTTGGTCATGTGCCAAAAATAAATAAATTGCCCATAATCCGGCATACAATGGCTACATTTGTCGGTGAAATAAAAATAAAGCAGATGAGTACCGATATCCGAAACCTTTCTCCCCAACAAGTATGGACTAAATTTGCTGACCTCAATGCTGTGCCAAGACCTTCCAAAAAGGAAGAAAAAGTCATTGCATTTATGCTTGACTTTGGAAAACAACTAGGACTGGAAACCTTCAAAGATGAGGTAGGCAATGTAATTATCAAAAAACCGGCTACTGCGGGGATGGAAAACCGAAAAACGGTAGTAATGCAATCGCATTTGGATATGGTGCACCAAAAAAATTCGGATACCGTGTTTGATTTTGAAACACAAGGTATTGAAATGGTCATTGATGGTGATTGGGTAAAGGCCAAAGGCACTACACTGGGAGCCGACAATGGAATGGGAGTGGCTGCCATCATGGCGATATTGGAAAGCAATGATATTCCACATCCGGCCATTGAAGCTTTGTTTACGATTGATGAAGAAACCGGGATGACGGGTGCCATGGGCCTAAAAGAAGGAGTGCTTTCCGGAGAAATTTTACTGAACCTTGATACCGAAGAAGATGACGAAATTGATATTGGCTGTGCCGGAGGGATCGATATCACCGCTGAACGGACATACAAAGAAGAAGCCGTTCCGGAAGGGGCAATTGCATATAAAATTAGTATTTCTGGCCTGCAAGGAGGGCATAGTGGCATGGACATTCACTGTAGATTGGGGAATGCCAATAAAATAATGAACCGTTTGCTTTTTGACGGGTTTGAGAGTTTTGGATTGCGCATTGCCGAAATTGATGGTGGCGGGCTCCGAAATGCGATTCCAAGAGAGAGTTTTGCCATTGTCATCGTAGATAAAGTGCAGCACGATGCTTTTCTGTTTGAATTTAACCAGTTGGCAACCACTATAAAAAAAGAATTAAAAACAACGGAGCCTGTTTTAAAAATAGGAGCAGTAGCAGTCGATCTGCCTGAAAAAGTAATGGAGCTCGGTGTACAGGAAGGCATTACCAGAGCCATCTATGCTGTTCAAAATGGGGTATATGCCATGAGTGCCGATATGGATGACTTGGTAGAAACCTCCAACAACGTTGCCCGTGTTTTGGTTAAAGACGGAAAAATTCAGGTAGCGTGCCTTACACGTTCTTCAGTGGAATCGGCAAAAATGGATATAGCAAATACCATAAGGGCTGCTTTTGAACTGGCAGGTTGTGAGGTACGCTTCACCGGAAGTTATCCCGGATGGACACCCAATGTGGATTCCCCCATACTGCATGTATTGGCAACCAAATATGAAGAACTGTTTGGTAGCAAACCTCGGGTAGTAGCCTGTCATGCAGGGCTGGAATGTGGTATTTTGGGACAAAACTACCCTGAAATGGACATGATCAGTTATGGGCCAACCATAAAAGGGGCACATTCCCCCGATGAGCGGGTAAGCATTTCTTCCGTTCAAAAATTCTGGAAGTATACATTGGAGATTTTGAAAAGTATTCCGGAACGGTAATTTATCTACAGGCTAGAATTAAAAGTAAAGCTCTAAAAAGAGTTAACATTGGTTGTCCCGATGGCATTGGGATGAAACACTTTTTCGTTATCATTAACAAAATAGAATTCTCGACTGCCCGTCCGACGGAACGGGCGGACGCTCGAATTGACAGGAGTATTCCTTTTTTATACTTTTCTATTTATCAGATCGGCTGCTACGTGTTCAATATCAAGCAACAACTCTTGAATATGTTCCTTGTTGGTACCTTCATTCATTACCGAAATACGTAAATAGCGAATGTCATTTACAATAGAAGAAGTAATAAAGAAATTACCGCGTTTCACCAGTTCGTTGCGTATTTTTAACTGAAAATCGTTGTCCAACCCATACTTGGTATAACGGAAACACAACACATTGGATTCCGGATAGTACGGACATTCAAAATCCGGATGGTTGTGTATAAGGTCATGGAACGCCTTTGTAATAGCATATCGTCCTTCAATAAATTCTGCCATGCCCTTTTCGCCCGTTACCGCCAACGCAAGGAAGAGTTTGGTGCCCAAAGCTGCTTTGGTGCATTCAACCGCTTTTGAGATGACATCCACACCAATCTGGTCTTTTTCAAAAAACAGATAGCTTCCTTTCTGGTTAAACGTGTGATGAAGTGCTTTATAATCTTTGAACAACACCGCTGTAGAAAGCGAAGAAGTCTGCATCATTTTGTGCGCATCCCAAATCATGGAATCGGCCATTTCAGCACCTTTTAGCAACCCGCGTTCTTTTTCGGAGATCAATGCTGCGGCGCCGTGTGCGCCGTCCACATGGAACCAAAGCCCATTTTCTTTACAGAAAAGCCCAATTTCCGTTATCGGGTCATACAAACCGGTAGAAGTGGCACAAGCGTTTGCCACTACAGCCATCACCCGTTTCCCTTCTGCTTTTAATTGCTGATATACCGGGTACAGGTTATCAGGGTCCAATACTTCTTTTTCGTTCACCCTTACCGGGGCAATCGCTTTGCTGCCCATTCCCATGATGGAAACCGTACGGGCAATAGAGTAGTGCGATACCTCCGGTGCCATCACGGCCAGGTCGCTTGGGTTACCCTCCGTCCAGGCATCCGGGGCTATTTTAGCACGCGCGGCTAACAGGGCTGTTAAATTAGCGACGGACCCCCCATGGGTAAACACGCCGTCTCCTTGTGTTTTTGAAGAATCTGCCTCGGTAAGGCTATCGCCTTTTAACCAACCTACTTTTTGCAACATCCAGTTGACGAGTACCTTTTCAATAGTAGCTGCTGAAGGCCCCATTTCGTAAATGGCCATCGGGTTGTTAATGATACCGTGGATAAAATCGGCTATGCCTGCTGCATAATGCGGTGCCGATACTTGATGTCCGATAAATTTCGGGTGGTGCAGGTGCTGTGAATTTTCCAGGTACGCTTTTAGGAAACCAGCAAAATGGGCACTGTCCATACCGCCGTCCTTCAGCCACTTTTCCAATTGCAGTTGCGCAGCAATTTCGGTAATGGGGCGTTGCACCAATACAGGATGGGTTCCTTGTTGGCTATCGGCCAAATAATCACTTAATTGCTCTAGGGCAATATGCCCCATATTCTTTAGCGCGGTGGGCGAATCTTTCATGCTGCAAAATTCTGGAATATTTTTGAGTTATGCTAGTTGAAAATGAGTTCTCTTTAACCCTCTATGTATAAACGTAAGGGTCATTTCGAATCCTTCGTGGGTAGCGTGGGAGAGAAATCTATTTTTTTACGGGTTGCTGGTTTAATGAGATTTCTCCTCCGATATCCATCGGAGTCGAAATGACGCTTTTTTATAAAACTACAGTTTTACCGTAATCAATTACTTTTTTTGTAGGGGTATTCATTTTATTAAAAATAGCTTAGATTTGTAGGCGTATATAATATAATAAGGCTAAATTCAATGGTATGTAGCCCTACGTTGGGTATAATGCGAAGAAACATTTATGAAAGAAGAAATAAATTTAGATCTGAAAAAAGAGAATAAAAGCTTGAAACCGTTTATTAGATGGGCTGGTGGTAAACAAAATCTGATAAATGAAATTTTTTCAAATCTGGATTTGAGTAATATTGACCGATTCTTTGAACCATTTTTGGGAGGAGCATCATTTTTTTTAAAGAGTGATTTCAACCAGTCATTTTTATCTGATTTAAATCCTAACCTTATAAATTGTTATCAACAAATCAAAAATGATCCTGATTCCATTTTTAATGGATTATCCGAATTTAAAACACCAATAAAAGAAAAACTTTATTATGATATTCGTGATAAATTCAATAAATATAGTGGAGATCAAACTCTTGAACAAGCCATCCGATTTGTATTTTTAAATAGAACCTCTTTTAACGGAATTTATAGAGTCAATAAATCTGGGAAATACAATGTCCCATTTGGCAAAGCAAATCCAGCTTTCTCAAGTCTTGAACATTTAAGAGATGTTAGTGAGAAATTGAAGACAGCTAACCTATCTTTTGATTATTATGATAGTATTGATAATTCAACGCAAGACGGGGATTTGATCTATTTAGATCCACCTTACCCTAAACTATCTGATACAGCATATTTTAATCATTATACGTTGGACAAATTTGATCAAAATTCACAAGAAGAATTAGCTGAATTTGCTCAAGCCCAATCCCAGAAAGGATGTAAAGTTGTAATATCAAATGCAGATCTTGAAGATATTAGAACTTTATATAACAATTGGGAAATAATTGAATGCAGTGCTTATAGATTTATATCTTGCAAAAAAGAAAAAATTAAAGTTAAGGAATTAATAATCAAGAATTTTTAGAATGAAAGAACATCAACAAACAGCAATATTTTGTATTGTGAGTTTAATTGGCAATCTTCTTCCTCTTCTGTTGGGTTTGCTTTTTTATGTGGCGAACTACAATGCGTGGGAAGGTTGGAACATATTTTTTATAGATGGACAATTTTATCTTTATAGTGCTTCCCTATTAACTGCAAGTGCCTATATATTCTATACATATAAAGTTAGAAATACTGATTTAAACTCTGTTCTTTTATTAGTGAGCGGATTGTTAATATTAGCAGTTTCAATATTTTATGCTTGGAAACTTTCAAATACTAATAATGACATAACATTTGTAAAATATTCATCTGGTGTTTTATTTTTAGTTACACTTGGTCTTTACTACTATTCCAATTTACTTAATCATCGTAAAATTGATGTAATTGCGTCACAAAAACAAGGTATTGAAGATATTCTAAAACAACTATAAAGTATGATAAAGCCAGAAGACCAAAGAATTGAAATAAAGTGTTTAGAGGTTAAACAACCTATTGGTAAATTCTACATAGGAGTCATGCAACATGATGCCCTTGTTAAAATATCATATGCTGATATCAGAAGATTAGAAGTTGGTGATGAAAAGAGAGAAGTTGAAGTATACTCTGGAATACAAAGAGAATTATCAAAAAACAGAGTTAGAGAGCTAGGCAAATATGTCAATTTAGTTGATGCCACATTTCCTTCTTCTGTTATATTGCATATAAAGGAGGAAGATGTCGAATATGACTCTGATAATCATATAATGTTTCTACCCTTTAGAGACAATGTAGCCAAAGTTTTGGATGGTCAGCATAGAATTGCTGGCTTGGAAGACTTTGAAGGCAAAGGAAGTGATTTTGACGTAAATGTCACAATCTTTATTGAAATGGAGCTGGAAGATCAGGCAATAGTATTCGCAACTATTAATAAAACTCAAACTAAAGTAAATAGATCCCTAGTTGCTGACTTATTTGCTTTTGCTAAATTTCGTAGTCCACAGAAAACTTGTCATAACATCATAAGAGCATTAAATCAAAAAGAAGGTTCACCATTTAAAGATAAAATTAAAATATTAGGTACTGCCGACGATAAGGAAAAGGAAACTATTACACAGGCAACCTTTTCTGAAAAATTAATTGACTTTCTCTCAAAAGATCCTATGGATGACAGAAATACATACAAAAAAGGTAAAACACCTGATAAATTTGAAGGTAAAGAGTTAGAAAGAAGACCATTAAGAAATTTATTTATCGAAGAAAAAGATGGAGATATTGCTAAAATAATATGGGAATTTTTCGATGCAGTTCAAGAAAGATGGCCGGATGCTTGGTGGAAAGTTGAACGTGAAATGATTTTAAACAAATCAACAGGGTTTTTAGCTTTAATGAGGTTTTTTAAGGACGCTTATGTAGAGCCTGGAAAAATAGGTTCTATAGTCGAAAAAAAATATTATAAAGATCTTTTAGATAAATCAAATTTGACTGATGCAGACTTTAACAGAGATAATTTTTTACCTGGATCTGGTGGTCAATCAAAATTATATAAACAATTAGTAGAAGAATGCTTATAAGCACTACGCCCCTCGCTCCCGCTAGCATCCTTTGCTAGTGGAGACCCCCAACTTAAAACTATTTAAAAATACTCAATAATCCATATAAAATCACATTCCTAATTTTACCCTATGGAACCACCTGTGAACAAAGACCACCTTATAACACTTGCCTGGTACAAAATGCCCTTTGGGAAATATAAAGATCGATATCTTATTGATTTGCCGGTGGCCTATCTTACCTGGTTCCAGCAAAAAGGGTTCCCGAAAGGAAAACTGGGCGATATGCTGCAATCCGTCTATGAAATAAAAACCAATGGCCTGGAGCACCTTATCCGGAACATCCAAAAATTATATCCCAACACCTAGTCATTTCGACCCCGATGGATATCGGGGGAGAAATCTCAAAAAGCACAAAACCTTATTACATCTTTAGTTAGATTTCTCACCCTTGCTTCCGCAAGGGACTCGAAATAACATTTGTATTTTATTTAAAAACCTCTGGTCATCTTGAAGGAGCAAAGCAACTGAGAATCTCAAAAAAAATGAACTCTATTATACTATTGTCTAGATTTCTCACCTTTGCCTCCGCAAAGGGTTCGAAATGACATTTGTATTTTATTTAAAAAACCCCTGGTCATCTCGAAGGAGCAAAGCAACTGAGAGATCTAATATACATTCTTCCCATTCAAAAACAATACAAGCTATTTTTCCTACTTTTATCGCTATGCTATACAAGTACTTTGTTTACATAACAACAAATAGCAATAAGACCACACTTTATATAGGCGTGACCAATGATATTCAACGGCGGCTTTCACAGCATTATTTTGATAGTCAATATGCTAAAAAATCATTTGCAGGGAAATATAATTGTTATTATTTATTGTACTATGAAGGCTTTGAGGATAGCAATGAGGCCATAAAGCGAGAAAAAGAGCTTAAAAAGTGGCGAAGAGAGAAGAAAAATGCATTGATAACCGCTTTTAATCCCAACTGGGAGTTTTTAAACCATCAGGTTATTTAGTACACGTCATTTCGACCCTGATGGACTATCAGGGGGAGAAATCTCAAAAAAATATTAACGCTGTTATTCTTGCAATTGGATTTTTCACCCTTGCCCTGTATAGGGTCTGGAATGACACTTCATAATTAAATAATTCCACCTGCACGTTTCCATTATCCGTTGGCAATTCGTATTTTTGTGCGCGTTAATAGCATAACGCATATTCCATGGCTACGACCAAATATATTTTTGTAACAGGCGGGGTAACCTCTTCCTTGGGAAAGGGGATCATTGCAGCCTCGCTCGCTAAGTTGTTACAGGCACGTGGGTACAAAACCACCATTCAAAAACTAGACCCGTACATTAATGTAGATCCCGGAACCTTAAACCCCTATGAACATGGCGAATGTTATGTGACGGATGACGGAGCGGAAACCGACCTTGACCTTGGTCACTATGAACGCTTTTTAAATGTGCGCACCTCACAGGCCAATAATGTAACTACCGGCCGGATCTACCAAAGCGTGATTGAGAAAGAGCGGAGAGGGGAGTTTTTAGGGAAGACCGTACAGGTAATCCCGCATATTACCAATGAGATAAAAGAACGCGTTCAACTACTGGGAAAGACAGGCGAATACGATATTATCATTACAGAAATTGGGGGAACGGTGGGCGATATCGAGTCATTGCCCTATATTGAAGCCGTACGGCAATTGCTTTGGGAGCTGGGCGATAACAATGCCATTGTGGTGCATTTAACGCTGGTGCCGTTCCTATCGGCTGCCGGTGAATTGAAAACCAAACCCACGCAGCATTCCGTTAAAACCTTAATGGAGAGCGGGATACGGGCAGACATTTTAGTATGCCGTACCGAGCATGAACTTTCGGATGACCTGCGTGATAAATTGGCATTGTTCTGCAATGTGAAGCGCGAAGCAGTGATACAATCGATAGATGCATCGACTATATACGACGTTCCGAATTTAATACTGCAAGAGGGCTTGGACAAAGTGGCTTTGAAAAAGCTTGCCTTACCGGATGATTCGCAACCGGACCTTACCCAATGGAACGAGTTTTTAAAGCGCCATAAAAACCCAAAACATCAGGTAACTATTGGCTTGGTAGGGAAATATGTAGAATTGCAGGATTCGTATAAGTCCATTTTAGAGGCATTCATCCATGCAGGGGCTGCCAATGAAGTAAAGGTGAATGTAGAGTCCATCCATTCCGAATATATAGATGAGAAAACGATTGCCGAGAAAATAGCCCATTTAGATGGTATTTTGGTAGCTCCCGGTTTTGGGGAACGCGGTATAGAAGGGAAGATCAGTACCGTAAAATATGCACGCGAGCATAACATCCCTTTCTTAGGAATTTGTTTGGGGATGCAAATGGCGGTGATCGAGTTTGCCAGAAATGTACTGGGATTAAAAGGCGCTAATTCCACAGAAATGGACCCCGGTACACCACATCCGGTGATCGACCTGATGGAAACCCAAAAAGAGGTAACCGATAAAGGCGGTACCATGCGTTTAGGGGCTTGGGACTGTGAGTTGAAAGCAGATAGTATTGTACATGAGGTATATGGTGAAAAACAGGTTTCTGAACGCCATCGTCACCGCTATGAGTTTAATGATAGCTATAAAGAACAAATAGAAACAGCGGGACTTGTTGCTACCGGGTTAAATCCTGATACGGGCTTGGTAGAAATTGTGGAATTGCCTAGCCACCCTTGGTTTATAGGGGTGCAATACCATCCTGAATATAAAAGTACAGTGGCTAGCCCACATCCATTATTTGTAGCTTTTGTAGGAGCAGCATTGAAGTACAAAAAAGAAAAAACAACCGCCAGAATGGCATAAAAATAATATTTGGAGATATCTTTGCTAGCTTTTAAAGAGTAAAAGCAAAAGCCTCCAGAACAAGAATTCATCATATGGAAGAAAAAAAGTTTGATATCAACTCCATTATCGGTTTCGTGCTGATAGGATTGATTATACTGTGGTACTTTTATCAAAACCAGCCTACCCCTGAAGAAATAGAAGCCCAAAAAGTAAAGCAAGAGCAAGTAGAAAAAGCAAAAGAAGAAGCGCCTGTTATTACAGAAACCCCTGAAAAGGAGACAGTGGTGAACCTCCAGGACTCGGCTACTGTGGCCCAATATAAAACTGCACTCGGGGCTTTTGGATATTCTGCAACATTACCTTCTGCCAAAGAAGGGGTCACCGTTTTCGAAAATGAAAAGGTGTATATGGAAATCAGTAACAAAGGGGGGCAAATAGTAAAAGCCCGTATGAAGGATTATGTCACCTACGATTCCATTCCTGTATACTTAGTAAATGAAAACAATGCGTCTTTCAATATTAATTTTGGCACTACCGATAACCGGATATTAAATACGCAAGACCTGTATTTTGAGCCTACTGTTTCTCAAAATGGAGAAAATAAGGTGCTTTCTATGAAGTTGAAGGTATCGGAAACGCAGTTTTTGGAATACCGGTACGAATTAAAACCCGACGATTATTTAATTGATTTCACCATCCGTTCACAAGGGCTGGACGGATTGCTAAATAGTTCTCAGCCCATAGTTTTGGACTGGAAGCAAAAAGGGATACGGCATTCCAAGAGTGTTACCTATGAAAATAGATATACCCGGTTAACGTATGATTACGAAGGAGGGAAAACAGCTAAGCTAAGCCCCACAGGAGCCGATGAAGAAACAGAGGCTAATGTGAAATGGATATCGTACCGTCAACATTTTTTTAGTGCTATTTTAGTGGCTGACAGTCCTTTTAAAACAGCAAAGCTAACTTCGGAAGATCATGTGGACGGGGAGGAAAGCAAAGAAACCCGATGGACAAAAACATACACAACGAGTGCCCCGTTAGCACTTAATGGAGGAGAGTTGAACCATAAAATGCATTGGTACTACGGTCCTACGGATGTAAAGGTGTTTCAGAAGTATAAGGATCTTAATTTGGATGATTCTATTCCATTTGGCTGGGGGATTTTTGGATGGATCAACAAGCATGTATTTACACCGGTATATAATTGGTTGAGTGGCTTCCTTCCTTATGGGATTGCTATTATTGTAATGACCATTCTTGTTAGATTATTATTGTCTCCAGTAACCTATAAATCTTATTTATCGCAGGCAAAGATGAAAGTGTTGCGTCCGGAAATCAATGAAATTAATGAAAAATACAAGGACGAAGCTATGAAACGCCAGCAGGAAACCATGAAACTGTATGGAAAAGCAGGGGTAAACCCAATGAGCGGGTGTATTCCGGCATTGCTGCAACTACCTATTTTCTATGCGTTGTTCATGTTTTTCCCAACAGCTTTTGCCCTTAGGCAGAAGTCATTTTTATGGGCAGAAGACCTGTCTTCATATGATGTGATTGCTGAATTGCCTTTTAAAATCCCTTTTTATGGTGATCATGTGAGCTTATTCCCAATTTTAGCATCCATTGCTATTTTTATTTACATGACGATGACTACAGGGCAGACCATGCAAACACAACAGCCGGGAATGCCCAATATGAAGTTCATTATGTATTTGTCTCCCCTATTAATGTTGGTGTTCTTTAATAATTATGCGAGTGGGCTAAGTTTATATTATTTCATCTCTAACTTGATTACTATTTTTATCATGTTGGTGATCAAAAATTATATTATTGATGAAAACAGGATCCACGCGAAGATAGAAGAGAACAAGAAAAAACCTAAAAAGAAAGGGCGTTTTCAGCAAAAAATGCAAGAGATGATGAAACAGGCAGAAGAGCAGAAAAAAACACGAAATAAAAAGAAGTAGTTTTTTAAAAGCTATTATAAAACATAAAGAGAGCGGTAGTTTATATTCAAACTCTCCGCTCTCTTTTTATAGGCTAACTAAACCTTTTGGGTTTATTGCCATGGAACAAGCTAAATTATTGCTTAATTCATAGTATCTGGTATCAATACAGTATCTACTGCGTGTATTACTCCATTAGTGGCTTGTACATTCGTTGCTATAACACGTATACCTGTATTTCCTGCGCCATCTGTTATAGTTACATCGGTTCCTATATTAAATAACAATGCATCACCTTCAAGAGTAGCTGGGGAAGTGAGCCCGTCGCTTAAATCTTCGGCTCTTATGTTTGCATTTGCTATTACGTGGTGTTGTAGTACACTTGTTAGCAATGTACCATCAATGTCTGCAAGTGAGTTCCAATCATTGTTGCTGTCCAGTAGGGCTTGGAAAGCATCATTTACAGGAGCAAATACAGTGAAAGGTGCATCGGTAGTACCTGATAGTACACTAACAAAATCTGGTTGATCCCCTCTTGTTAGTGCTTCTACAAGTGAATCAAAAGTAGGATCGGCGCCGGCAAATGTTACTACACTAGGCAAATCAATTACTGCATCTATGACATGTATAATACCATTAGTAGCAACAATATCTGCTATAATTACTGTACTGGAACCGTTTAATACAACCCCTTCATCAATGTTTACATAAAGGCTTAAAAAATCATTATCACTGTTTACAGCAGCAGTATTTGTATACCCGTTGGATAAATCAGTAGATAGCAGTCCGGCGCCTGTAATCACATGGTTTGCCAATAAATTGGCCAAGAGGGCGTTGTCAACAGCATTAAGATCAATGCCATTTAAGAAAGAAATGAACGCATCATTGCTGGGGGCGAATACCGTAAAAGGCCCTTCCGATGCTAATAAATCAGTAAAAACAGTACTTCCTTCATCGGTAAGTGCGGCCACTAAGTTTGTTAATGCATCATTTGTGGTAGCAAAGTCAACAATATTTGGAAGGCCTATAACGGCATCTACGATATGGATAATACCATTAGAAGCTTCTATGTCAGCACCATTTTCAATAACAGATGAAATGCCGTTAATTTCAACTCCTGAGACGGTATTGATGTATAAACTCAATTTGTTGCCATTTACTCCAGCTGTTGATTCTGAATTAAAGTAACCGGTAGTTAATGAGGATGCTACATTTTTTCCCGCAATTACGTGATTTAATAAGATTTGTTGTAAATCTGCTACCGGTACATTTTCTAATGGTGTCCCGTTGAGAAATGCCTCAAATGCAGCATTTGTTGGCGCGAAAACAGTAAACTCATCGTTACCATTTAATACACTTACTAAATTGGCGCGCTCTAGAGCGGCTACTAGGCTGCTTAGGTCGTCTGTTTCTGAAGCAATTTCCGCTATGGTCATAGCATCTTCAGTAACCATATTATTGTCATCATCATTACTACATGAGGAGAAGATACATGCCAGAATGACTAAAAAGGGCAATCTGATAATTTTTGCAGTGGTTTTCATTATTATTGATTTAATATTTATTGTTTAACAAAATTATATAATAATTAAACAAAAAAATAAATAGAAATATGCAGTTTATCGATTTTATAAATACATTAACATTTTGATACATAATGCTTTATAAATAATAAAAATATATAATGTCTATTTTTTTGATATATTTATTTAAACAAAAAATATTAAATCAATCATTTATCATTTAACTAAAAAGAGTTAGAAATTATATGTTTTCATAAATTTGCACTACAGAAAAAACTATGAAACGAGTTGTTATTGGATTATCAGGAGGAGTGGACTCTAGCGTAGCAGCCTATCTTTTAAAAGAACAAGGATATGATGTTATTGGCCTTTTTATGAAGAATTGGCATGATGATTCTGTGACCATTTCAGATGAGTGCCCTTGGTTGGAGGACAGTAACGATGCAATGATCGTAGCAGAGAAGTTAGGAATCCCATTTCAAACAGTCGATCTAAGCAGAGAATATAAAGAACGGATAGTTGATTATATGTTCAATGAATATGAAAGAGGACGTACGCCCAATCCGGATGTATTGTGCAATCGCGAAATAAAATTCGACGTATTTTTAAAAATAGCCCTTAGTTTAGGTGCTGATTATGTGGCTACTGGCCATTATTGTAGAAAGGGTACTATCAGAAAAGATGGAAAGGAAATATATAGACTGCTTTCCGGAAAAGATAAGAACAAAGACCAATCTTATTTTTTATGCCAACTTTCTCAAGGACAGTTATCTAAAACGTTATTCCCAATAGGGGAATTAACGAAACCTGAAGTTCGTGAAATAGCCACAAAGGAAGGTTTGGTCACAGCCGATAAACGTGATTCTCAAGGATTGTGCTTTATTGGTAAAGTTCGATTGCCTGAGTTTCTCCAACAGAAGCTACGCCCCAGAGAAGGAAAAATAATAGAAGTTTCTTCAGAATATCAAAAGTACTATCGTGAAACCCCTGATTTTGAGAGCAAAGAGATTGAATTGGCTTTTCATGCTGAAAAAATTGCTTATAATTTAACATCAGGAAAAGAAGTAGGGAAACATCAAGGAGCACATTATTTTACGAAGGGACAACGAAAAGGTTTGAATGTAGGAGGTACTATAGAGCCTCTTTTTGTGATTGATACAGATGTGGAAGAAAATATTATCTATACCGGACAAGGAAAAGAACATCCCGGATTGTTTCGACGAGCCTTATTTATTCGTGAAGATGAATTGCACTGGGTGCGGAAAGATTTAACGCTTAAAACAGATGAATCCTTAAAAGTAAAAGCACGTATACGGTATCGGCAGCCATTACAAAATGCAACACTCTATAAAATAACATCCGGACTTTATGTGGATTTTGAAGTGCCGCAAAGCGCCATTACCGAAGGGCAGTTTGCAGCTTGGTATCTTGATAACGAATTAATAGGTTCAGGTGTTATTTCTTAGTACTTTTATAGAGAAATGAAGAATAAAATCACGAAACTTTTTGATATACAATACCCCATCATTCAAGCCGGGATGATATGGGCAAGTGGTTGGCGATTAGCTGCAGCCGCAGCAAATTCTGGTATTTTAGGGTTGATAGGCGCAGGGTCTATGTATCCGGATGTGCTTAGAACGCATATAAAGAAATGCAAAAATGCTACCGATAAACCTTTTGGGGTGAATGTACCAATGTTGTATCCCGATATTGAAAAAATCATGGACATCATCGTAGAAGAGGGTGTAAAGATTGTGTTTACTTCAGCAGGAAACCCTAAGACATGGACACCTTTTCTAAAAGCAAAAGGGATTACAGTAGTGCATGTGGTAAGTAGCGTAAAGTTTGCCTTAAAAGCACAGGAGGCAGGAGTAGATGCTATAGTAGCTGAAGGTTTTGAGGCTGGAGGGCATAACGGAAGGGAAGAGACAACTACATTCACCCTCATTCCAATGGTGCGCGAAAAAATTACGCTTCCATTGATTGCTGCGGGAGGCATTGCTACTGGCAGGGGAATGTTGGCAGCGATGGTTTTAGGTGCAGATGGAGTGCAAATAGGCAGTCGGTTTGTTGCTAGTGAAGAAGCTTCTTCACATATTAATTTTAAACAAAAAGTAGTTGCAGCTGAGGAAGGAGAAACGATTTTGACCCTCAAAGAGTTGGCACCTGTTCGATTGCTCAAGAATAAGTTCTATCAAGAATTGGAGCAATTGTATACACAAAACCCTACAAAGGAACAATTAAAAGAATTATTGGGGCGTGCCCGTGCCAAACGAGGTATGTTTGAAGGAGATTTAGATGAAGGGGAATTAGAAATAGGGCAGATTTCAGGCCTTATACATGATATAAAACCAGTTGCTGTTATTGTAAATGAAATAATAAAAGAATTTCATCTTATCAAGAAAGAAACCCTAAGTTTTTAACTGCTTTTCCACAGGTATCAACCTTTTTTACTATTGCAAAAACCGATAATCGTTTTTATAAAAGGGTTTATCGATATTATTAGTCGCATGCTAAATTGTACAATAGATTTGTATACAGATAATGTTTTGTTTTTTATTAGATACAATATATATTATTGAACAACCTAACTAATAAATAACTATACGTAGATAGCCAAATGTGTATAAGCTAACGTAGTTAAAATGGTCAGAGATAAAAATCTGGTTAAAAAAAGAGGAACTTTAAGTTCCTCTTTTTGTTGTTATAATTAATGAAATATATTTCTATTGGTTCATTGTCATTAAAAATTCCTCATTATTCATAGTCTTCTTAATACGATCGGAGATAAATTCCATCGCTTCTACGGGATTCATGTCTGCTAGATACTTTCGCATGATCCACATACGTTGCAGTGTATTCTCATCTAACAATAAATCATCTCTACGAGTAGAAGAAGAAATAAGGTCGATAGCAGGGAATATTCTTCGATTTGCAATTCGTCTGTCTAATTGAAGCTCCATATTACCGGTACCTTTAAATTCTTCAAAGATAACTTCATCCATTTTGGAACCGGTCTCTGTCAAGGCAGTGGCAATGATAGATAATGACCCTCCGTTTTCAATATTACGGGCAGCACCAAAAAATCGTTTTGGCCTGTGTAATGCGTTTGCATCTACACCTCCGCTAAGCACCTTTCCGCTGGCGGGCTGTACAGTGTTGTATGCCCGTGCTAAACGGGTAATAGAGTCCAATAAAATCACAACATCATGCCCACATTCTACCAAGCGCTTTGCTTTCTCTAAAACAATGTTGGCAATACGTACATGTTCCTGAGCTTCTTTATCAAATGTAGAAGCTACTACTTCACCTTTTACATTGCGTTGCATATCAGTAACTTCCTCGGGGCGTTCATCAATCAATAGGGCGATAAGGTACACCTCCGGATGGTTTGCTGCAATAGCATTGGCAATGTCTTTTAGCAACATTGTTTTTCCGGTTTTTGGCTGAGATACGATCATTCCTCTCTGTCCTTTGCCTATAGGAGAAAACAGGTCCATAATCCGTGTGGATATAGCGCTTTGTTTTTCTGCAATATTGAATTTTTCTTCAGGAAATAGAGGGGTCAAATGTTCAAAAGAAACCCGATCCCTAACTACTTGGGGGTCTAAACCATTTATCTTGCTCACCCTTATAAGTGGAAAGTATTTTTCTCCTTCTTTTGGAGGGCGTACATTTCCCAGAACAGTATCTCCTGATTTTAACCCGAATAAACGTATTTGAGATTGAGAAACATAGATGTCATCAGGGGAAGAAAGGTAGTTGTAATCTGAAGACCGTAAGAAACCATACCCGTCTTGCATAATATCTAAGACACCTTCACTTTCTATAATACCATCAAACTCAAAATCGGGATCGCGGTACCTGTTTTTCTTTTCCCTGTCAAAATTATCTTTGTCTATATTTTCTTTGTGTTTGTGGCTATTTGAGTTTCCATTTTGGCTATGATGGCTTTTGCTATGTTGTTGCCTTTTTTGTGGATAGTCTTTTTTATCTTTCTTTTCATAAGCCTCTTTTGGCTTTTCTTGTGTGTTTTTTACTTCCTCGCCCCTTTGTTGTTTTTGTTGTTCAGGGATGCTTTTGGAAGCTTCATCAGAAGGCTTGGCTTTTTTCACCCGGGGTCTATTGGCCTGAGTTTTTTTTTGAGTTTGAGTCTCACTCTTAGAGGCTGAGATATCTTCTTTTCTGGGATTAGCGGAAACAGGTTTTGAAGCTTGTACATCTAAGATTTGATATACTAAGTCCATTTTTTTTAATGACTTGAATTTAGGAACATTCAATTTTTTCGCAATTTCCTGTAATTCAGTAAGTTTCTTTTCTTTTAAATCTGAAATTTCAAACATTGAAATACTAATAAGTTAAAACTGGGGTTTTAGAACACTAAACTTAAAATAATAAGTTGAATTTTTTTGAAGTACAAACGAACTAAGATAACGTCCAGATTGTGGATTTGATACCGCAATAATACAAATTTATTTTAACAATCAAGTATTATTTTAAAAAAAGAACACTTATTTTTGCTGTGTTTATAGTGAATAATAAATGATACAAAGAATACAGACATTATACCTGCTTATTGTAGTACTATTAATGGGAGTACTTCCTTTTTTTATGCCATTATGGAATGATGCTGATGGAGAGGCAGTATATGCCGAGAGTAATATGGTATTTTCGATATTGTTTGCGGGAAGCCTTGTATTGGCTTTTATAACTATTTTTTTGTACAAAAACAGAAAATTACAATTTGTGTTGAACAGATTGAACATGATATTAAACCTTTTTTTACTAGGAATATTTGTAACAAGATCGCTAAACCTATCCGGAGAAACTATTGTTTCTGAGAAGGGTATTGGGATGCTTCTTCCGGTTATTTCTATCGTTTTTTTAGTGTTGGCCAATAAAGCCATCAAAAAGGACGAAGCACTCGTAAAATCTGTTGACCGGTTACGATAAGCCTAACATCTTAGTAAATATTAGTGCGTAAAGCCCGGAAAATCCGGGCTTTTTTTATATTCGTTGTTCCAGTTCTATAATTTCCAAGTTTTTAATATCGTTACCGTCAATAACAAATTGGAGCATCGTTCGGACTTTGTGGAATCCATGTTTTCCGGCAGCCCCAGGATTCATATGTAACAGCCCTAGTTCTTTATCATAGATTACTTTTAAAATATGAGAATGCCCACAAATAAAAAGCTTTGGAGGGTCTTTTTTAATTTTTTCCCGAATACGCCTGTCATATTGGTCCGGATAACCACCAATATGTGTTATCCATACATCTACACCTTCACACATAAACCGATCATTTTCAGGAAATTCCATTCGGGCTGTTGCATCGTCGATATTCCCATAAACGGCTCTTAAGGGTTTTAACTCTTTTATTACATCGGTAACAGCACTATCTCCTATATCTCCTGCATGCCACACTTCATCAGCCTGTTGCATGTATTTTATCATCCGCTCATCAATATGGCTGTGTGTGTCTGATAAAAGAAGGATTCGGGTCATTTAGAAAATAGATTAAAGTAAAAAAGTTGAAAGTTTAAAGCCAGAGGTTATGATTTCTTAATCATCAATTAGGTTTTACATATTCAGCTTTATACTTCTAACTTGTTGCTGTATCTTTGAATACAAACAAAAATAACAGATTCTTTTGAGATATTTTTTGGAGTTTTCATACAATGGTAAAAAATATCATGGTTGGCAACGGCAACCTAACGCTACAACCGTTCAAGAAGTGTTAGAAAGTGCTTTGTCCACATTGTTGAGGACTGAAATAATATTAACAGCAGCGGGGAGAACCGATGCAGGGGTCCATGCAAAACAAATGGTTGCACATTGTGATATTGTTAAACCTTTTGATGTGAATGAACTTATACAGCGTTTAAACTCATTTTTACCTGATACTATTGCGATCCATCAAATTATGCCTGTTAAGGATCAAGCCCATGCACGCTTTGATGCAATCTCCAGAACGTACGAATATTGGATTATTCAAAAGAAAAACCCATTTATGAATGGACTTGCATACTATGTACATGATTTTTTGAATATTGAAGTAATGAATGAAGCAGCAGATGTTCTTTTTGATTATTCAGATTTTAAATGTTTTTCAAAATCGAATACAGACGTGAAAACGTACTTATGTAAAATAATGCAGGCTGAATGGGAGCAAAAACAAGGTATTCTTGTTTTTACCATTAAGGCAGATCGTTTTTTACGCAATATGGTACGGGCAATTGTAGGCACAATGCTGGAAGTTGGATATGGTAAAAAGTCTAAAGAAGATGTTAAAAAAGTCATAGAAAGTAAAAATAGAAGTCAAGCAGGTGTATCGGTTCCTGCACATGCACTATATTTGACGAATGTTGATTACCCTTCAGATTTATTTATAAACTAAATGAGCGACACTACGGGAAAAGCATTTGATTATAGGCTCTTTAAACGATTGTTGCGCCATACCAAACCCTATAAAGCTACATTTTATGGGGTAGCTGTTATTGCTATTCTATTATCCGGCTTTGCAGTAGCACGTCCTTATTTGCTCAAGGAAACGGTTGATAATTATATTTTAAACAAAGACCATGAAGGACTTCTTATTTTCATTGGGCTTATGGGGTTATTACTCTTGTTAGAAGTGATAAGCCAACTATCTTTCATATATTATGCAAATTGGTTAGGACAGAGTATTGTACGTGATGTCCGTATCAAGCTATTCAAGCATATGACACGCTTTCGAATGAAGTATTTTGACAATTCTTCCGTTGGGCTGCTGGTGACACGTGCTGTAAATGATATGGAACGAATAGCAGACATCTTCAGTGAAGGATTTTTTATGATTTTAAGTGACTTGCTAAAAATGTTGGTTGTTGCTGCTGTGATGTTAATGGTGAGTTGGAAATTGTCATTAATCGTATTTTTTATATTACCTATAATCCTTTATGCCACAAGACTTTTTCAAAAAGCAATGAAAGCTGCTTTTAGTGATGTTAGGACACAAGTGGCTTCATTGAACACGTTTGTACAAGAGCGGATATCGGGTATGAAGATTGTACAGTTATTTAATAGAGAAGCTATTGAATATGAAAAATTTAAAGCAATCAATGAAAAACATAAAAAAGCATGGATAAAAACGGTCTGGTATAATTCCATTTTCTTTCCCATAGCTGAGTTGGCGTCCTCTATTACAATTGGATTGATCGTTTGGTATGGAGGATTACAAGCGGTTCTAGAATCTAATGGAATGGAGTTAGGAACTATTTTTATGTTTATACAGATGTCGCAAATGCTTTTTAGGCCATTACGTCAAATTGCAGATAAGTTTAATACCTTACAAATGGGGATGGTAGCGGCAACACGTGTGTTTAATATTTTAGATACAGAAAGTAAAATAGAGGATAAAGGAACACATACAACGGCAATTATTAAAGGACATATTCAGTTTGATAATGTACATTTTGGTTATGTGGAAGGGGAAGAAGTACTGCATGGTATTTCCTTTGAAGCCAAACCCGGGGAAACCATTGCCATTGTAGGGGCAACCGGAGCAGGAAAATCGACTATTATTAATCTATTGAGCCGGTTTTATGATATTCAATCCGGAGAAATTAAGGTAGATGGGGTCAAAATAAACCAGTATGTACTTCCTTTTCTACGCAATCAAGTAGCAGTGGTTTTACAAGATGTGTTTCTATTTGCGGATACTATATTAAACAATATTACATTGAAAAATCCGGATGTATCAGAGGAAACAGTAATAGAAGCTGCAAAGGCAATAGGTATTCACGATTTTTTTATGAGCCTTCCAGATACATATCATTATAATGTTAAAGAGCGGGGGGCTATGTTGTCTAGTGGCCAGCGCCAATTAATAGCTTTTTTACGAGCATACGTTAGCGATCCTAGTATCTTGGTTCTGGACGAGGCCACTTCTTCTGTAGATTCATATACTGAACAGCTCATTCAGAAAGCAACGGACAAGATAACGGCAGGGAGAACCTCTATCATCATAGCACACCGGTTAGCAACTGTAAAAAAAGCATCAAAAATATTGGTAATGGATGCTGGTAATATCGTAGAGCAAGGTGTTCATGATGAACTGATTAAGATAGAAGGCGGATACTACAAAAACTTATATGAAGTTCAATTTATGGCTGAGGAAGAACAGATTGGTTAAGCCAAATCTTTTCGTATCGTCGCAATTAATTCCCGGATATCTTTATAGAGGACAAATTCCCCATTTTTTATATAAGAAATCTGTCCGGTTTCTTCACTAACTACCAATACCAATGCATCTGTCTTCTCTGAAATCCCTATAGCTGCCCTATGGCGCAAACCAAAACGAAGTGGAATATTCCGCTCGTTAGAAACAGGCAATATTACCCGGGTTGCAGTAATATAATTACCTTCAATGATAATGGCACCATCATGTAATGGGCTATTTTTATAAAAAATACTTTCAATAATAGGCTGGGTAACTTCAATGCTCATTTTATCTCCTGTACTTTTCACAAATTCCAGATGGTTGTTTCGTTCAATTACAATAATAGCCCCTGTTCGTGTACTTCCCATTCGTTCGCATGCAGCAACAATAGCCTCCACATTAGTTTCCGTATTTAAGGGGTCTTGTTTTAGAAGCTTAATATGTTTTAAAAAACTGCGTTTCCCTGTAAGGTTGGTAGAGCCTAACATCAGTAAAAATTTCCGAATTTCCTGCTGAAAAACAACAATGAGTGCAATAAGTCCTACACTCATAAAACCTCCAAGAATACCGCTCACCATTTTCATTTGCAAAGCTTCCGTAAGCTTCCATATAAGGTAAACAATAACAATTCCTATAAAAATATTGATTGCCACCGTACCTTTAACCAATTTATATACATAGTAAAGCAATATAGCTACTAATAGGATGTCAATGACATCTATAATTTTAAAATCTAAAAAATCGAATAATTCCAAACCAGTATCGGGATTTGTGTAAAAATAACAAAATTAGCTAGATAGTTAATCATTCCTGCAGGGCAGTTGTGAAGAGTCAAAAAAGTAATGGACCGGAGCTATGCTATAACCTTCAGCAATAGTATTTTTAATGAACTGTATAGCTGTTATATATTCTTGAAAGGTTAAGGATTGATCGAAATTAAGATGGATAGTAAAAGGTTTGTTATTTGTGTTTTTGTATTCTTCTATAACTATTATTAGGCTGTCTTTAGAAGTAGGTCTTCCCTCAATGAGTATATTGTCTTTGTTAAAAACAAAGGAGCGGTTATCAATACTATCATTTGTTTTTTCAGCACAAAGCGATGCCTCAAATATATGTTTTGTATCAGTAAAATCAATAAAGGAGAGATTTTTTAAAGAAGTATTAGAGACTGAGAAAAAATTTTTAGCTGCTTCATTTCTGTGAGGAGAAGGTTTTTTCCGTTTTTGTTGTAGCCATTGAATTTTGGGAACGACTTCTTCCATTAATAAACGTTTATCAACATGAAAAATCCAATGGGTAGTAGAAATTAAATTCTTTCGGTTGAATTCAGGTTGTAAAGTCTCCTCATTATAAAAAAGATATGCCTGGGAAATATCACTAATGCCAGTAATTTCTGCATTCGGAACCTCAGCCAACTGCATTGTTTTTTTGGTATTGCATGAGCTAAAAAGCACTAAAAAAAGTGAACCAAAAAGAAATGTTCGCATTATTTTAACCATTAAGTTGATTAATAAGTTTTACACACTCTACTGCTTCTTTTACATCATGAACCCGTAAAATACGTGCCTCTTTCATTAATGCAATAGTATTTAAAGCAGTAGTTCCATTAAGAGCATCATCGGCAGAAGCCCCCAGCAATTTGTAAATCATAGATTTTCTACTTAACCCTACCAACACAGGAAGGTTTAACGGAGCAAAAAGATCTAATTTGGAGAGTAACTCATAATTATGTTCCAATGTTTTAGCAAAACCAAACCCCGGATCAACAATAAGATCATTGATGCCCCATTTCCTAGCTTCGGCAACCCTCTCAGAGAAATAAAAAAGCATCTCTTTCGTAATGTCATTATAGGAAATATTTTTTTGCATGTCTTGCGGTGTGCCTTTCATGTGCATCATTACATAAGGAACTTGTAATTCTGCAATAGTTTTTAACATGGCTTTGTCCAGAACCCCGGCGGAAATATCATTAACAACGGCTGCACCTGCTACAATACATTCTCTGGCAACACGGCTTCTGAAAGTATCAATAGAAATAAGCGTTTCAGGAAAAAACTTAATAATTAGTTCAACAGCAGGGACCGTCCGGTTTAACTCTTCTTCTTCGCTTATATGATCGGCTCCCGGGCGTGAACTATATCCACCAATATCAATAAAAGTAGCCTCTTCTGTCAGCATTTTTTCCACAGTAATCAAAATCGCTTTTTCGTCAAAGTGTTTTCCTCCGTCATAAAAAGAATCGGGGGTTACATTAACAATACCCATTACTTTGGGCTTGGACAGGTCAATGAGTGTACCTTTACAATTGATGTTCATTTTTTAGCCGGCAATTTTTTATATTCCCTATTTTTAAGCGAAATTTACGCAAAATAGAATCAACAACATGCAAAATACCTCAAAACAATACGATGCTGTTATCCAGGATTGTCGTGATTTGTTTGTTAAAAAAATGAAAGATTATGGAAGTGCTTGGCGTATTCTTAGATTATCTTCATTAACGGACCAACTATTTATTAAGGCACAACGCATTAGAGGCCTTCAGGAAAATAAGGAACGTAAGATTGAAGAAGGGGAAGTGCCTGAGTTTATTGGGATTATCAATTATGCTATTATGGCATTGATCCAAATAAAAAAAGGAATAGCCGAGCAGCCTGACTTTTCTATAGAAGAGGCTACTGCCATGTATGACGATATGGTACAAGAGACTAAAACGTTGATGGAGAATAAAAACCATGATTACGGAGAAGCATGGCGTGAAATGCGCATCAGTTCATTGACAGATCTTATTTTGCAAAAACTACTCAGGATAAAACAAATAGAAGATAATAAAGGTAAAACATTGGTAAGTGAGGGGATAGATGCAAACTATCAAGATATTATCAATTATGCAGTTTTTGCACTTATTTTAATAAAAGAAAACGAATCATAATGAAAATAGCAGTAGCCATTTCAAGAATACTCGTAGGTGTATTATTCATCATTAGCGGTTTTGTAAAGCTGAATGACCCTTTAGGGTTTTCCTATAAACTGGAAGAATACTTTAGCCCCGCGGTGTTGGATTTAGGTTTTTTAGAACCACATGCACTGTCCATCTCTATATTCGTAGTAATATTTGAAGTTTTATTAGGCGTGATGTTGTTGGTGGGTTTCAGGGCTAAGTTTACTGTTTGGAGTTTACTGCTCATGATTACTTTCTTTACATTTTTAACTTTCTATTCAGCATATTACAATAAAGTAACTGACTGTGGCTGTTTTGGGGATGCATTAAAATTGACCCCTTGGGAATCTTTTACGAAAGATGTCATATTGTTAGCTTTTATTCTCATATTATTTTTTGGAAGTAAACAGATAAAACCGTTGTTTTCCTTCAAGTTTGCTGCGTATAGTACCATTATAACACTCATTACCTGTTTTATTTTTAGCAATCATGTGTTGAACCATTTGCCAAGTATCGATTTCAGAGCTTATAAAGAAGGATCTAATATAAAAGAAAAGATGTCTGTTCCTGATGACGCCCCCAAAGCGGTCTATGAATACGCCTGGAAATTTAAAGTAAACGGAACAGAAAAAATCATAACGACGTTTGGAGAGTACCCTTCTGTAGAGGGTGAATTTATAGGAGTGGAAACTACCGAAATCCAAAAAGGTTATGAACCCCCTGTACATGATTTCACTATTGAAAAAGGTGGTGAAGATTTTGCTGGTGCTTTTTTGGATGAAGAGAAGTTGCTCATGGTTATTTCTTATGATTTAGCAAAATCAGACAAGGAAGCATTCATGGCTATTAAGAAAACAACTGACGAAGCATTAAAAAAAGGGTACAACGTCATAGGTATGTCAGCCTCCAATGAAAATGAAGTAGGCCCATTAAAAAAGAAATACAAATTGAACTTCGACTTTTATTTTACTGATCAAACCACTTTAAAAACAATTGTACGCTCCAACCCAGGAATTGTAAAATTGAATAAGGGGACGATCATTCAGAAATTACATTATAATGATATTGATGAATTAATGATTAATTACTGAGAAGAATGAAAACAAGGGTTTATAAGTATATATTAGTATTTGGAATGCTGTTTTTTATATTAATATCATGTGAGGGTTCAAAAAAAATAGATATTGATCAAGAAAAAGAGAAAATATTAGAGCTTCATAATTTGCAAAGAAAATATCATTTTGAAAAAATGGTAAAAGAATTTTTAGATCAAAATTCAAATGATTTTATATCAGTTAACAATGGTGTGGTTTCAACTCCTACTAAAGAAGAAATGACAACCCGTTTTACTAAATATTTTAATGCCGTTGAGTTTGAAAAATGGGATGATATAAACCCTCCTGTGATTCGCTTTTCTGATGATTATAGCATGGCATATACTGTGGTGAATAAAGAAGTAGTTGTTAAATATCAAAATGCAGAAGGAATAGAGAGTAAACAAAAAACTGAATTTTCATGGGTTGCCATTTATAAAAAATATTCTGAAGAGGGTTGGAAACTTGATTGTATAACATCAACGAATAAACCCAGTAGCACGGAGGTTATTGAAAATTGATCATTCTATACAATTATAAAAACATATTGACGGTTGGGGTCATATTTTTTACATAAAATTTTCTACGCCATACTCACACTTTTTGGGGTGGTTACTGTTATCTTTTTTCTTTTTGCTGTACTTCCGGGTGACCCCGCACGTATGATGCTTGGCCAAAATGAAGACAGTGAACAGTTAGCCATTATTAAAAAAAAGTATGGTTTTGATCAGCCTGTTACAATTCAATACCTATATTACTTAAATGATGTATCTCCCATCTCTTTTCATTCCAAAAATGTTGAAGATTACACATTTTTTTCAACTGATAAATATTCGGGAAGAAAAATACTTTCTTTTGGGAACATTTCTATGGCAATTAAATACCCGTATCTAAGAGAATCTTTTCAAAGGAATGGAAAAGAAGTAGCTGATATTATTGGGGAAACATTACCAAATACTTTTGTGCTGGCCGTTTCATCTATCTTTATTGCAATTGTTATTGGAGTTGGTCTGGGAATTGTTTCTGCATTACATAAAGATTCATGGTTAGATAAACTCATTCAACTACTCAGTACACTAGGGATGAGTGTCCCTTCTTTTTTTAGTGCGATTATTTTTGCATGGTTGTTTGGTTTTGTGCTTCATGAGTATACCAATCTCAATATGACCGGAAGCCTTTATGAGGTAGATGATTTTGGAGAACAGATTTCCATACAATGGAAAAACCTTATTTTGCCTGCCATTGTTTTAGGCATTCGCCCATTGGCAGTAGTGGTGCAATTAATGCGGAACTCGCTGTTAGAAGTTTTTCAACAGGAGTATATCCGTACGGCATACGCAAAAGGGCTTAGTAAATTTCAGGTCATAATAAGACACGCTTTAAAAAATGCCTTAAACCCTGTTATAACAGCTGTATCCGGATGGTTTGCCAGTATGTTGGCAGGAGCTGTTTTTGTAGAATATATTTTTGGTTGGAATGGGCTGGGAAAAGAGATCGTGAATGCACTAAATATGCTTGATCTACCTGTTATTATGGGGGCTGTATTGGTAGTAGCAACACTTTTTATTGTTATCAACATTCTTGTAGATATCATTTACGGATGGCTTG
The DNA here is from genome assembly GCF_037645805.1 of Leptobacterium meishanense. Taxonomy (NCBI): domain Bacteria; kingdom Pseudomonadati; phylum Bacteroidota; class Flavobacteriia; order Flavobacteriales; family Flavobacteriaceae; genus Leptobacterium; species Leptobacterium meishanense. Next base: position 133,154 of record NZ_JBBEXE010000006.1, on the reverse strand, counting down.
ATCCAAAAGTCAGATTAGAATAATAATATTGTAAAGGTTTTACAAGCCATATATAAAACTGAAAAAAAGAAAAAATGAGAAAAAAAATAGTTGCAGGCAACTGGAAAATGAACAATGACCTAGCAGAAACAGAAGACCTGATATCAGACCTATTAAAAAATCTTCCTGAAACCAGAGCAGGAGTGATTATAGCCCCTACATTCACCAACCTATACTGTGCTTATGAAGCCTTGCGGCAAAGCCCTATAGAAATAGCGGCACAAAATATGCACCATGAAGAAAAAGGGGCATATACCGGAGAAATTTCCGCATCCATGCTAAAAAGTATAGGAGTGCAAACAGTGATTTTAGGCCACTCGGAACGACGCGCGTATTTTTCAGAAGACGATGTTTTATTGGCGAAAAAAGTAAATACTGCCTTGGCACATGAAATGACCATTATTTTTTGTTTTGGAGAAGAATTCGAGGACCGAAAATCAGGTAATCATTTCAAAATAGTAGAAACCCAATTAAGAAGTGCGCTTTTTCACCTGAAAACAACCGACTGGAAGAACATTGTTCTTGCATACGAACCCGTATGGGCTATTGGTACCGGGGAAACAGCAAGTCCTGGAGAAGCTCAGGAAATGCACGCTTTTATAAGAAAAACGATTTCTGATGGATATGGATCAGAAACTGCCGAAGGTGTTTCTATCTTATACGGAGGAAGTGTAAAGCCGGGAAATGCTGAAGAAATCTTTTCTCAGAAAGATGTAGACGGTGGACTTATAGGTGGAGCATCTTTAAAAGCAGCGGATTTTATAGCTATTGTAAAAACTATCTGACTATGTCCCAAACCTATGTAGAATATACGTTCAAAGTGTCTCCATTACAGCCAGCGTCTGATATTTTGATAGCAGAATTAGGAGCGGTTGGATTCGAAAGTTTTGTGGAAAATGAAAGCGGAATACTTGCGTATGTGCAAAAGGAAGTATGGAAAGAAGGTATATTGAAGGCTATAACCATATTAAAAAATCCGGCATTTCAGATTCAGTACAATTATAAAGAGATAGAACCAACCAATTGGAATGCTGAATGGGAACAGAATTTTCATCCTATAGAAGTGGATGGTATTTGCATAATAAGGGCGCCGTTTCATAAAACTCCAAAAACACGATATGATATTGTCATAGAACCAAAAATGAGTTTTGGAACCGGCCATCATGAAACCACACATATGATGATCCAGCATCTCTTACAAACAGATATGAACAATAAAAGAGTATTGGATATGGGCTGTGGCACAGGTGTTCTAGCCATTTTGGCTGCTAAAAAAGGAGCTGTTCAAATAGATGCCATTGATATTGACAATTGGTGCTACTTAAACTCATTAGAAAATATAGCTCGCAATCAATGCGGATATATCAATATATATGAAGGCGACGCATCCATATTGAAGAACAAAAAATACGATATCATTATAGCGAATATCAATAGAAATATTTTGTTACAAGATATTCCGGTCTATGTAAAGAATCTTGATAAAGAGGGGATACTATTTCTGAGCGGTTTTTATGAAGAAGATATTTCGGTTATTTCAGAGAAATGTAAGCAGCATGGATTAATGTTACAGGATAAAATTAAGAAGAATTCATGGGTTGCCCTAAAATATGTAAATTAGCATAAAATGTTGGTGATGAGTACAAAGGAAAAAGTTTTAGAAGAGGTTCTCATTAGCGAAAAAGAAGATAAACAACATGAAATTATCCTTTTTAATGATGATGTGAACACTTTTGACCATGTTATCGAAACATTGATAAGAGTATGTGAACATACCCCCGAACAAGCAGAACAATGCTCTATAATAGTACATTATAAAGGCAAATGTACTGTCAAAACAGGATCTTACGAAGATCTTAAACCAAGATGTGTTTTACTTCTAGAAGCTGGATTGAGTGCAGAAATCACATAAAGGGCTAAAAGCGAGAGTTCAGAAACTTCTTTAGAGACTGATTTCTCTTATAGTGATTAATTTATATAAAGAAGTGGTTTGAGTCATTCTCAAACCACTTCTCCGTTTATTATATAAAGCATTACAGCTTACTCGGACAAACATAATCCGTTCTAGGAAAAGCTGTTTTCTTTAAAGCACCATAACCACCTGCAATATCAACAAGGTTCATAAACCCTCTGGCTTTTAGAATAGAAGCAGCTATCACAGAGCGGTAACCACCTGCACAGTGGATGTAGTATTTTTTGTCCTTATTCAATTCATTCATATGTTCATTGATAAAGTCCAACGGGAATGAAACGGCATTTTCCAAATGTTCAGATTCATATTCACCCGGCTTTCTCACATCAAGGACATTCATGCCTTCTTTATATTCCTTTTCAAAAACATCGGCAGGAATTGAGGTTAAGGTATCTGTTTCTTTTCCGGCTTTTACCCATGCATTGATCCCTCCTTCAAGATATCCCAAGGTATTGTCATATCCCACTCTGGAAAGCCGTGTTACAGCCTCTTCTGATTTTCCTTCCGGAACCACTAATAAAATAGGCTGCTTTAGGTCAGTAATTAAAGCGCCTACCCAAGGGGCAAAAGAACCGTTTAACCCTATAAAAATTGAGTTTGGAATGTGTGCAGTAACATAATCTTGTTGTGTACGTACATCCAATACCAGTGCTCCTTCATGGTTTGCCAACGCTTCAAATTCTTCTGCATCTAAAGGAATGTTTCCTTTTTGTAAAACTGTATCAAATTCGGCATACCCTTCTTTGTTCATTAGCGCATTTTTCGCAAAATATTGAGGAGGAGGTAATATGCCTTCCAACACTTCTTTAACAAATTCCTCTTTGGTCATATCAGCACGTAGTGCGTAATTGGTCTTTTTCTGGTTCCCTAAAGTATCTTGTGTTTCCTTACTGAGGTTTTTTCCACATGCAGAGCCCGCACCATGAGCCGGATACACAATAATATCATCTGCTAAAGGCATAATTTTGTTACGCAATGAATCGTATAACATTCCGGCTAAATCTTCTTTTGTTAAATCAGACTTAATGGCCAAATCAGGACGTCCGACATCTCCTAAGAACAAAGTATCGCCTGTAAATATGGCATGTTTTTTCCCCTTTTCATCAATTAACAGATAGGTAGTCGATTCCAATGTATGCCCCGGGGTATGTAATACTTTTATTTTTATATTTCCCAAAGCAAATTCTTCTCCGTCTTTAGCGGTATAGATTTCATAGCTTGTGGAAGCCCCCGGCCCATATACAATTGTAGCCCCCGTTTTTTTTGCCAGGTCAACATGCCCTGAAACGAAATCAGCATGGAAGTGTGTCTCAAAAACATATTTTATATGGGCGTTTTCAGCTTTTGCTTTATCAATATAGGGTTGTGTTTCCCTTAAAGGGTCTATAATAGCAGCTTCTCCGCCTGATTCTATGTAATAAGCTCCTTGAGCTAAACATCCTGTATATATTTGTTCTATTTTCATTGTAATGATATTTTATTTTTTGTTACTCAAAAATACAAAATAGTATGCTGTTGCTTTGTGACATTTGTCACATAAATACTCTTAGAAGAGTTCTTTATAGATGATATAAAAACTCATTATGAGTGTAAACCATCCGAATCCTTTTTTAAGATTGTTCCCTGAAATATATTTTGATAAATAGTTGCCTATAAAAATACCTACTACAGAGATAAATGTAAAGATGAACAGGAAATTCCAATTGATACTCAGGTTCTGGATATCTCCTATAAAACCAATGAGTGATTTGAAAGCAATAATAAGCAAGGAAGTACCAACGGCTTTTTTCATGGGAAGTTTTGCCAAAAGCACCAAAGCAGGGATGATTAAGAACCCGCCTCCTGCACCGACAATCCCGGTAAGTGTTCCGACAACGAGCCCTTCTAAAATAATGGCCATGTAATTGTACTGAATAGTTTTTTCTTGCTCTTCAGTTTTTTTCTTAGACCAGATCATGGAAATAGAAGCCATTAACATAATAATGGCAAAAAAGACCATGATCCCTATGTTTTTGGTAACCTCAAAGTTGCCAATAATAAAGATGTTTTCGGGAATAGCCGGCACAATATACCTTCTGGTTATGTAAACAGCAATAAAAGAGGGGATAGCAAATACAATAGCTGTCCTGAAATCAACTAATTTCTTTTTTATTTTCCCTAACGCACCTATCAGAGAGGATGTGCCAACAATGAATAAGGAGTAAGCAGTTGCAATTACCGGATTTAAACCTATAGCATATACAAGTACGGGTACTGTAAGAATAGAACCACCACCACCAATAAGCCCTAAAATAATCCCTATAAGTAGGGCTCCTGCATAACCGATAATTTCATATATTTCCATTAATGAGGCAGTTTATTTTTTAAGAGCCCATACACAAAGGTACCAAATGTGGCTGCTAAAATAACAATAAACATACTGTAGAACCCTGCACCTAGCAGAATATACATAGGTCCGGGACAAGCTCCTGCTAATGCCCACCCTAAACCGAAGATAATTCCTCCTACAATATACCTAAATACTCCTTTTTCTTTTAAAGGAACTGATACTTCATGCCCTAAAAGGTTTTTTGCGTGAAATTTTTTCATGATAAATAAAGCAATAGCCCCTATTATTACAGCAGTTCCTATGATCCCATACATATGAAAAGATTGAAATTTAAACATTTCGTAGATCCGGTACCAGGAAACAGCTTCTGATTTTACTAAGACAATTCCAAAAAATATTCCGACAAGTAAGAATTTTATGTATTTCATAATTTAATCCTTTTTAAAATAAATGAGGTAGAATAAACCAAGTCATAATCAGTCCTCCAATAAAAAAACCTATGACTGCTATTAATGATGGTAGTTGCAAACTGCTAAGCCCTGTAATGGCATGTCCTGAAGTACATCCGCCAGCATAGCGTGTCCCAAACCCTACCAGAAAACCTCCGATAACCAATAATAAGAACCCTTTAAGACTGAACAATGTTTTCATGGAATAGATTTCAGGAGGTAAAAGAGCATCCCCTGCATCTGCAAACCCAATTTCTTTGAGATCTGTTACAGTTTGTGTACTGATGGCCACAGGACTGTAATCTGATAAAAAGTTTACGGCAATATAGCCACCAATAACTGCTCCTAAAACAACTGTTAGGCTCCATTTCTGTGCTTTCCAGTCAAACCTAAAAAATTCGGAAAATTTACCGGCTCCTCCAATGGTACAAAAAGTCCTTAAGTTAGAGGACATACCAAAGGTTTTACCGAAATAGATGAGCAATAGCATGACTAGTGCAATAAGAGGGCCGGATATGTACCACGGCCAAGGCTGTAAGATATATTCCATATTTTATATTTTTAGTGCAAAGATAAAGGTATAGAGACGGAGTATTTGTAATAAAAGTTACCTTTAAAATTCCAGTACCTCAATTTTATTTCGTTGTAGTTTTATTTTTTGTTCATTTTCAAGTTGTTTTAGTAATCGGGAGATAACAACTCTTGAAGTATGTAAATCATCTGCAATTTCTTGATGTGTGTTTTTAATAATGGTAGAGGCATTCAATTTTACTTTGTCAGTCAAATATTTGTAGAGGCGTTCATCCATTTTCATGAAAGCAAGTGTATCTATGGCTTCTATCATTTCATTAAACCGTATTTGGTAGCTTTCTAGTACAAAATTTCGCCAACTTTCATATTTATTGAACCATTCTTGCATTTTTTCTTCTGGAATCATCATAACGGTAGTGTCCGTTTCTGCTATGGCACGGATTTTACTTTTATGCTTATTCATACAACACGTTAGTGACATGGCACAAGTATCCCCGCTTTCTAGGAAGTATAACAGTAAATCATCCCCTTTGCCATCCTCTCGAAGGATTTTAATTTGTCCTTCTAGTAACAAGGGAATATGGGTAAGTTTTTGTCCTACATCAATTATAATCTCATTTTGAGAAAAATGCATTTTTTTCCCTGTAGCAATGACCTCATCCATGAGAGGTTTCTCAAAAAGGTATCCAAACCTTTCTCTAAGTAACTTTTCCATGGGTTAAAACTATAAAAAATATATGAAGGAGATTTATGAATAAAAACAAAAAAGCATTATTGCTTCTCTTCAACTTTTCCAGGTTTTGAAGCTTGCACAGAGCTGTCATATGCAATATAATACTGCTCTAAAAGGTTCATAGTTGCTGAAACAAGATCTTTCGTTTCTAAAAGCAAGCTAAAATATAGTGTAGTGTTTTTAGGACTAGATTCTTCAGTACGGGTTCTTTTGATTTGCTTTTCTATTTTTTCAGAAACATGATCAAACAGAAGTTGTCTCTTTTCTATGATATTCCCTATTTTATTAAATTTTTTATTTTCAAAAACAACTTTTATCTCACTAAATAAACTTTCTAATTGTAGCTCAATTTCCTTAAGCTCTTTTACTTGATTAAAACGTAACTTTTTGTGATTGTTGTTTACGTGCTTATAACTCACTTTTACAATATGCTCCAATGATTGATTGATATCTTGTAAATAACCCAATAATTGTATATAAAACTGGCTGGCACCAACACTGGCATCATCCAGATTCTTAATAAAATAAAAAATATCATCTCTTAACTCATCAACTTCCTTATTCAATTTATCTATACCTTTTCGGCTTTTCTTTAATACAGGAAGGTTTTGCCTTGCTAAACCATCTAAGGTATTGCGATAGATTTTATTTCCTCGATTGGCTACAGCTGAAATATGATCGGCACTTTCTTGGATCACACCTTGTACTGATTTACTTTCAGCTTTTTGTAGACGATCTATAGCTCTAGCCTCTTTAGATTTTTCTCTATGTTTAATATAGTTTCTAATCAATAAAAGAATAGCAACGAATAGTAAAATAGCTATTGCCGTAGGCCCACCCATATGGATAAGATATGCCATGGTAGCAGCTGATATAAAAGCAGTAACAGCAGTAAAAAACCATCCACCAATTACATTTAACACTCCTGCAACACGATATACAGCACTTTCACTGCCCCATGCCCTATCAGCAAGCGATGTTCCCATGGCCACCATAAAAGTAACATAGGTGGTGGATAAGGGAAGTTTCATTGATGTAGCTATTGAGATAAGGATACCTGCAACCATTAAGTTTACAGAAGCTCTTATCATATCAAAAGCAGGAAGTTCATAATGTTTGTTCTTCGGAAGGTTGATTACTGGTTTTTCGAATTGATTATTTATTCTTCTCCTAGTAGAGTCCGGGATAATAAATATTATAACCTTATTAAGGTTTGACACAGCTCTTACAACTAATCTGGATAAAAGATTAGGTTGAAACTTTTCATGGCCCTCACCTTGACGAGCTAACCCAATTTCAGTATCTGTAACGGTTCTTGCTTTTTTGGAAAACCAAAGTGTTAATACCATAATCCCTCCTGCTATAAATAACAATAGCGGTTCTGTAGGGACTTTTTTAGACAGTGATTCCATGGAAAATAGAGAGGCTTCTACTCCTGAAGCAGACCAAGCTTCATAGGAATGATAAGCTGCCATGGGAACACCTATAAAGTTAACCAAGTCATTTCCTGCAAAAGCTAAAGCTAACCCAAAAGTGCCAATAGCAATAACAAGTATTAGAATACTCTTTTTGAATAAACTCATGAAAAGCTGGGAAAAAAGAATCCAGAAAATGAAACTACCACCTATGATAAGTAACTCATTGCCTTCTAAAACATCTTTTAAAATATTATAATAAGGAGTGCCTTTAAGCCCTTTCATTATGATAAAATAGGTTATAGCAGTTAAAGCGACCCCGCCAAAAATAGCTCCAAAATTTTTTATCTTTTTTTCATAATGAAAAGAAAATACCAGTCTTGATATCAATTGAACAATAGCCCCAACAGTAAATGCAATAACCACTGAAAGTACAATCCCTGAGATAATAAGCAACGCTTGATCAGAATTAATATATTTTGACAATGCTGAAATAGATTCAGTCTCAGAAGCACTTATTTTTATCAATGCCATGGCTACAGCTGCTCCAAGGAGTTCAAATACAATAGAAACTGTAGTGGAAGTAGGCATTCCCAATGTATTAAAGAAATCTAACAACAATATATCGGTAATCATGACTGCCATGAAAATGATCATGATTTCGGAAAACATAAATTGTCCGGGAACAAAAATCCCTTTACGGGCCACTTCCATCATGCCACTGGAAAATACAGCCCCTATAAAAATCCCTAAACTAGCAACAATCATAATGGTCCGGAAAGAAATTGCCTTAGAACCAATAGCAGAATTTAAAAAGTTAACGGCATCATTGCTAACACCTACAACTAGATCTGCAATAGCTAAGATAGCTAAAGCTACAATCATTAAAAGATAAATATTTTCCATTTATTTAAATATAAAATTGTTCACAAATATCTAGACTAAATTTCAGTGAAATGTTACTATAATGTTATATTATTTAATTAAAAATGAACATCAAATTGCAACCTATACATTAACTTATCAGTACTGTTATCTATAGATAGATAACTAATGTCAGTTTGTACTTTTAGTTTATGCCCTACTATAAATTTTGATATCCCTAATGTGTATTGGTTTTCAGGGTTTTTTCCGGTAATATTTTTTTCAAGTTTTATATTGGTATATCTTCCTGAAATTTCATAGTTGTTATTGAGTAAGTACCCGGCTTGCAAATTAATTCCTTTTCCAACTTGAACAATATCACCTGTTAAACTTCCATCAGCATTTTTTGCAAAAGGATCGTCAGCAGTTCTTTTAGCATATTCTCCCATGAATGAGAACCCTTTATATTTGAACATGGCATCAAGAAATAATGTATTGATGTTAGTTTCATAAAACCCAATATCATTTATCATATAACTTCCTTGATTACTTCTGTTTTTGACGGCATTGTTATTAAAATCATATGTAACACCAAACATTAGTTTTGGCTTAGTTTCTCTTTTTAAGTCACTTCCGCTGTAATCACCTTTACTAATAAAATTTCCTAAAGGTAAAAACTCAACTCTTCCTGTGTATTGATGCCCTCCTAGATTACCGGTAGTAATGTTTCTTCCTTCCCCTTGAGATAGCGCAAAACTTTCCCGAATAATAAATTTATTTGTTAAATTGAAATAATGACGTATTTGTATTCCTATATCTCGATCAATATTAAATCTGCTATTTACCAAAGATCTATCTACCAGTTGTAGGTTTCCAGAAGAAATTACCCGCTCTACATTCCCTGGAAGTTTTGTTTGACCAAACCATAAAGTGAAATTTTTGTAGAAGTTCCATTTTACTACAGCATCCAATATGTATCTAGGAGCATTATTGGTAAATTCAGAACTTCCTGAAATATCCCGATTAGATAAACCAAGTTCTAATTTATATTGTAGCTTGGGTGTAAAGGCAAATCCATCAAATTTCAGACGAGCTCTTCTTATTAGGAAATTTGTATTAGGGTTATCAATGGAACCATCTTCCACATCCCATTCTGAAATCCCCAAGAATTGCATTCTTGCTGCGAATTTCATACTCCATGTAGTATCCTTGCTTTTTATATTAAAGATTCCTTTTCCAAATGAAGGAACTATAATTTCTTGTCCGTTTGAAGAGAATGTTATGCATAGCAGTACCGCTATGGGAATTATAATTTTCATATCACTACTAGTTTTTGTCACTGCAAATTAACTAGGAGTAATGTTAACTTAACGTTTCCAATACGTTATCATTAAGTCAATAATATATATGAACTGTTAATAACATAAAAGGCTGCCTGGCCATGGCAGCCTGTGATTTTCATACATCTAATTGACAAAAACTAGTGATTATATGAAAGATCATAATATCTCTAGAGACAAGTCAAATATCATATAGAAAAGTAATTTTTATGTAATGCTAATGATATATAATTGTTAAAAATTCGGGAAAATATTTAAAAAATATATTTTAGTAATAAAAAAACTTAGAAGTGGACTTCCATCTGCAACCTATATATGAGCTTATCTACATTATTTTCTAGAGACAGGTAACGTATATCTGTTTGTAATTTAAGCTTATGGCTTACAATGTATTTAGAAAACCCTAAAGAAAATTGATTTTTCATTCCTTTTCTGGTAACAACTTCATCAAGTGAAATATTTGTGTATCTTCCTGAAACTTCATAATTATTACGAAACAAATATCCAACTTGTAAGTTAAACCCGTTTCCTGTTTCAACAATATCACCGGTTAAACTTCCATCAGTATTTTTTGCGAGAGGATCGTCCGCATTACGATTTGCATACTCTCCAGTAAAAGAAAAACCTTTGTATTTAAACATTGCATCTATAAAGAAGGTGCTAATATCAGTTTCATGAAATCCGGTATTGGTAACCATGTGGTTCCCTCGATTACTTTTTGTCCTTACGGCATCATCATTAAAATCATATGCAATACCAATAGCTAATCTAGGTTTTTCTTCTCTCCGGAGGTCACCTTGGCTAAACTCACCCTTCTTTTTGAAAGCACCTAAAGGGAGTAACTCAACCCTTCCGGTATATTCATATCCACCCAAGTTTCCTGTAACAATGTTTTTACCTTCTCCTTGGGAGATGGCTACCTGCTCTCGTATGATAAAATTATTATTTAATTTAAAGTGGTGCCGGAGTTGTATCCCAATATCACGATCAATATTAAAATTGTCATCTACCAAAGACCGTTCTACAAATTGCAGCTCTGCAGAAGAAATAATACGTTCCAGGTTTCCGGGGAGTTTGGTCTGTCCAAACCATATATAAAAGTTGCCTTTAAAATTCCATTTTATGACGGCATCAAAAATATTTCTGGGTGCATTGCCGGTGAAAGAAGATGCTCCTGAAGCATCTATATTAGAAAGGCCTAACACAAATTTGTACTGTAGTTTTGGATTAAGGACAAAGCCATCAAATTTTAAATGAGCGCGCCGAATTAAAAAGTCAGATGAAAAATTAGACAAATCACTATTCTGTGTCTCCCATTCAAAAACAGCACGGGATTGGATCCGTAGTGCAAATTTCATAGCCCATGAACTGTCTTTAGCTTTTATATTTAAAAGGCCTTTTCCAAATGGTGGAATAGAAATTTCCTGACTGAACAAAAATACAGGAATAGCAAAAAATAGAGAAAAGACATATTTTTTAAAAAACATGTTAGGATGGGGTTTTACATTTAATCAGGTGTATCAATCGATACTGTATTAAGAAGTCGGAAAAATAAAACCTAACTTACTTATGATGATAAGGTTCATTTCTCAATATGGTAAAACCCCTATAGAGTTGTTCAATAAAAAATAAACGTATCATTTGATGTGAAAAGGTCATTTTTGATAGGGCTATTTTTTCTTGTCCACGTTTGTAAACAGTTTCTGAAAAACCATACGGGCCACCAATAGCGAACACTAAACTTTTAGTGCCTGCATTCATTTTTTTTTGCAGGTACTCTGAAAATGCCATGGAAGTGTAGTGCTTTCCATTTTCATCAAGCATTACTAAAGTATCTGTAGTGTTTAGTTTTTTTAAAAGGGCATTACCTTCCATCTCTTTTTGTTGTGTTTCAGAATACTTTTTTGAATTTTTAATATCCGGAATAATTTCAAGATGAAAATTAACATAATGCGATAGTCTTTTTTGATAATCAGCAATTAATTTTTGTAATTCGGTATTATCTGTTTTTCCTATTGCAATCAACGTTACCTTCATAGTGGTAAAATTACAAATTTTAAATGGGGTCAATTAAAATAGATTTTTAAGGTTTATTGATAGTTAGTACATTAGCATAAACCTTTTTAAAATGATATCTCAATCACAATTTCAACGGGAGCTAGACCATATCATTTCCAATGCCATTCGTGAAGATGTAGGAGATGGAGATCATAGCTCGTTAGCATGCATCCCAGCTTCAGCCAAAGGAAAAGCTAAATTATTGGTCAAAGGAGAAGGTGTTATTGCAGGAGTTGCATTTGCTCAAAAAATTTTCACGCATGTAGATGTTAATTTAGAAACAACCGTTTTTATAAATGATGGGGAGAAAGTTAAAAAAGGCGATGTTGTTTTTCACGTATCAGGCAGTTCACAAGCAATTTTAAAAACAGAAAGATTAGTTCTAAATGCAATGCAGCGAATGAGTGCCATTGCTACAAAAACAGCAAAATATGTAAAACTGCTAGATGGCACGAATGCTAAAATTTTGGATACCCGAAAAACAACTCCCGGCATTCGCGCTATAGAAAAATGGGCTGTGAAAATAGGAGGGGGCGAGAACCATCGTTTTGGTTTATATGATATGATTATGTTAAAAGACAATCATATCGATTTTGCAGGGGGTATCACCAAAGCCATTAAGAAAACAAAGGAGTATTTGCAACGAGAAAATAAAGATTTGAAAATAATTGTAGAAGCGAGGAATTTGGAGGAAGTTAAAGAAATATTGGAATCGGAGGGTGTACACCGGATATTACTGGACAATTTTAACTATGAAGAAACCTTCAAGGCGGTTAATATTATAGGAGACCGTTGCCAAACTGAATCTTCCGGAGGTATTAATGAACAGACTATCAGGAAATATGCAGAATGTGGTGTTGATTATATTTCTTCAGGGGCCCTAACACATTCTGTACACAATATGGACTTAAGTTTAAAAGCAATGGTATATGGCGGATGAAGTATCAGAAAAGTTAGCTAAAATTCCAATTGTCAAAAGTATTGTAAAGCTATTACAAAGGATAAAGTTACGGACGTTTGAAGGGTTGTCCCTCTATGACCTCATTGAAATGTATGTGATTGGGATTATAAAAGGGGCGCTAACTTATAGAGCAAGTGCTATTTCATTTAGCTTTTTTATGGCTATTTTCCCTTTTCTTTTATTTGTATTGAACCTTATACCTTTTGTGCCTATAGAGGGTTTTCAAGGCGATTTTCAAGCTTTTATTGAAAGTTTGTTACCACCCCGAACCAATGAGTTTTTCGATACTATATTTGAAGATATTGCCGGAAAAAAGAGAGGGGGGTTGCTTTCATCAGTTTTTGTGCTCTCTATATTTCTCATGGGTAATGGGATCAATGCTATTTTTGGCGGTTTTGAAACTTCCTACCATGTGAAAATAACCAGAAATGTTATTCGACAATATTTTTTATCGCTGGGAATAGCCATCATCATGGCACTTTTATTGCTGCTTATTGTTATAGGGTTTATTTATTTTGAAGTATATGTGTTAGAAAAATTAACAGAAAAAGGCTATTTAGATAACCTTGAAACTTCAGTAAAAATAGCACAGTATGCTTTTTTGGTCATTATGGTCTATATAGCTACGTCAATATTGTATTATTTTGGTACTACACTGGGACGTGAAATGCGGTTTTTTTCTCCCGGAGCATTGCTTACAACGATTCTTATTATACTCACCACATTTTTATTTGGTATCTACGTAGAAAGTTTTTCACAGTACAATGAACTCTACGGTTCTATAGGGGCACTTTTAATATTGATGTTGTACATTTGGTTGAACTCTAACATTCTATTGCTAGGATTTGAGTTAAATGCTTCTATTAATAGTTTGAAAAAGAAACTCTAAGGTTTTACATGCGATATTTTATAGATGTCATACTTCCTATTCCTGTAGAAAAATTATTTACCTATGAAGTTTCACAGGCAGAAGCCGTTTTCCTCCAGCCGGGGATGCGTGTAGCAGTACCTTTTGGGAAAAGCAAAATATATACAGCATTGGTCAATGCTGTTCATTATAATCCCCCGACAACATATGAAGCAAAAGAGATCCACCAAATATTGGATGAAAAGCCATTAGTAAATAGTTTACAGTTGCAGCATTGGTTCTGGATTTCGGAATATTACATGTGTACTATCGGCGATGTATTTCGGGCAGCAGTTCCTAGTGCATTTTTACTGGAGAGTGAAACCATTATCACGAGAAATGCAAAAGTTTCCGTAGAAGAATCAATATTAGAAGATGATGAATGGTTGGTATATGAAGCGTTACAGCATCAACCTGTGTTAAAAGCTCATGAAGTAGGAACCATCATTGACAAAAAAAACATATTTCCTGTTTTAAAGCGTCTTTTAGATAAAAACATCATTTCTTTAAAGGAAGAGATATATGAGCAGTACAAACCTAAATTGGTGAAATACATAAAAATTCATAGCGATTATGCTTCTAAAGATACATTATTGAAGGAATTGTTAGAAAGTTTAGATCGTGCACCTAAACAAAGAGCTATTATTTTAACGTTGTATGCGCTTGCTTCAAGCACAAAGAAACCTGTTAAGGCAACCGAATTAAAAGAAAAGAGCAATGCTTCCGATGCTTCTTTAAAAGCGTTAATAAAGAAGGGAGTTTTAGAGGAATATGTTATTAAAGTTGACAGAATCCAATACGATGAGGATACTTCTCCGACTAAGCAACTCAATATACACCAAGAAAAAGCCTTAGAAGAAATTAAAAAATATTTTGAATCGTATTCGGTTACCTTATTATATGGCATTACAGCTTCCGGGAAAACTGAGGTCTATGTAAAATTGATAGAAGCATCTATAGAAAAAGGCAAACAAGTGTTATACTTGCTTCCTGAAATAGCCCTTACAACACAACTGGTTAAGCGCTTACAAGATTATTTTGGAGATAAAATAAGTGTTTACCATTCCAGATACTCTGTCAATGAACGGGTAGAAGTATGGAACAATGTGTTGGCAAATAACTCCAAAGCCCAAATTGTATTAGGGGCTCGTTCATCTGTATTTCTACCGTTTTCTGATTTAGGATTACTAATCGTTGATGAAGAACATGAAACCTCCTTCAAACAATTTGATCCCGCACCCCGCTACCACGCAAGAGATGCGGCTATTGTATTGGCTAATATACACCGCGCTAAAACTGTACTGGGTTCTGCCACTCCTTCCATAGAAAGTTATCATAATGCGCAAATGGGAAAATATGGTTTGGTAACAATTAACCGGCGCCATGGAGGTGTTTTATTACCTGAAATTGAATTAGTCGATATTAAAGAGAAGCATCGTAAGAAGAAAATGAAAGGTCATTTTTCAGACCGTTTACAAGAAAAAATAGCTGAAGCGTTACATGATGGAGAACAAGTCATCCTTTTTCAAAACAGAAGAGGTTTTGCTCCCGTAGTTGAATGCAACACCTGTGGGCATTCCCCGCAATGCCCTAATTGTGACGTTAGTTTGACCTATCATCAATACAACAATCAATTGCGATGCCATTATTGTGGATATCATATAGCACAACAACTGAAATGTATGGCCTGTGGTATGAGCGACTTAAATACAAAAGGTTTTGGAACAGAACAGATCGCTTATGAAGCTCAACAGCTTTTTTCAGAGGCTAAAATTGCCCGTATGGATTCAGATACAACTAAAGGCAAATATGGTTATGAAAAGGTCATTACTGCCTTTGAACAGCGAGAAACAGATATTTTAGTAGGAACTCAAATGTTGACAAAAGGATTGGATTTTCGGAATGTTTCACTAGTTGGGATTATGAATGCAGACAATCTTTTGAATTTCCCTGATTTCAGGGCGTATGAACGTAGTTTTCAGCTTATACAACAAGTAGCGGGGAGGGCAGGGAGAGCTAAAAAGAGAGGTAAAGTGATCATACAAACATATAACCCTTACCACCAAATATTACAACAAGCATCCGTAAACAACTATGAAGAAATGTACAACGACCAGATCAATGACAGAAGACAGTACAAATATCCGCCTTTTTACAGGCTGATAAAAATAACGTTTAAGCACAAAGATTACCACAAAGTAAACGAAGGAGCTAATTGGTATGCTACATCTATGCGAAATAATTTTGGGAGTTATGTACTAGGTCCTGTATCTCCACCTATAGGAAGGGTACGCAACGAATATATTAAAGATATCTTATTGAAAATAGCCCCCGGACAATCCGTGAAACAAGCAAAAGAAACCATCCACCGTATCAACAACAGTTTTCAATCCATAACTAGCTACCGAAGCATCCGGATAATTTTTAATGTAGATAACTATTAAAAATTATTGAGTGCTTCAATAAGGTCCGTTTTTTTATTCCTGCTCAAAGGAATTTGCCTTCCATTTACCTCAACATTTCTACTATTGAACTTCTGAACTTTGTCGAGGTTAACAATATACGACTTGTGAATCCTGAGAAAATGATCTTCAGGCAGTTGCTTCTCAAATGCTTTCATGGTAGAAAGCACTACTATGTTTGCACTGTCCGTCACCAATTTTATGTAATCGCCCAGAGCCTCTATCCAGTTGATTTCATTAAGGAAAACCTTTCTCTTTTTCAAGTTGCTTTTTACAAAAATGTGCTCTCCTTCCTCCTTAGAGGCGTTCATTAATTGATAGTTTTGAATAGCTCTCTTTACGGAAGCTTCAAAACGTTCAGTTGTAATGGGTTTGTGTAGATAATCAGTTACATCATAGTCAAAAGCCTTGAGTGCATAATCAGCCTTTCCTGTAACTAAAATGATCTGGGGAGGGGCGTCAAGTGATTCAATAAGGTCAAATCCACTGACTACTGGCATCTCGATATCGAGAAAAATCAAATCTACCTTTTTGTTTTTTAGCCCGTTTTTTGCTTCAATACCATTACTGTATTCTGCAACTAAGTTTAATGAGGCGTGATTTCTTATGAGACGGGCAACAGACATCCTTTGTAGATTGGAATCATCTACTATGATACAATTCAATCTCATTTTTCTATAATTGGGGTTGTTTATTGTGACAAGTTTAGTGAAAAAATAGCAATACCACAACAATTTGCTAAATAAATGTTAAAAAATCGTACTTTTTGTTAATATAAAAGAGACATTCATCCCTTAAAATTTGAATATTAGAATAAAAATAATACTTTTGCAACCTTCAAAATTAAATAATATAAAAATAGATTATGAATCATTACGAAACTGTTTTCATTCTTAATCCCGTTTTATCTGAAACTCAGATAAAGGAAACAGTTAAGAAGTTCGAAGATTTCTTACTTTCCAAGGGTGGAGAATTTGTATCAAAAGAAGATTGGGGGCTCAAAAAATTTGCGTACCCTATCCAAAACAAAAAAAGTGGATTTTATCACTTGTTTGAATTCAAAGTAAATGGTGATGCAATCATGCCATTTGAACTGGAATTTAAAAGAGATGAACGTGTTATGCGCTATCTAACCGTTAAGTTGGATAAGTATGCTGTAGCATGGGCAGAAAGAAGAAGAACAAAACTCACTCAAAAAGCGTAAAAATGTCATCTATAGAACAACAAGCAAAAGGAAAGAAAGATGGGGAGATACGGTATCTTACTCCATTGAATATAGAAACTACTAAGGCTAAAAAGTATTGCCGATTTAAGAAGTCCGGTATTAAATACATAGACTATAAAGACCCTGATTTCTTGCTAAAATTTGTCAACGAGCAAGGAAAAATACTTCCAAGAAGACTAACAGGTACTTCATTGAAATACCAAAGAAAAGTATCAGTAGCTGTAAAAAGAGCACGTCATCTGGCCTTAATGCCATATGTAGCGGATTTATTAAAATAAAAAAGAAGCAGAATTATGGAACTTATTTTAAAGAAAGACGTAGAGAACTTAGGTTTTAAAGATGATGTAGTTGTTGTAAAAAATGGTTACGGACGTAATTATCTCATACCACAAGGATTTGCAATATTGGCTACACCATCAGCCAAAAAAGTACTTGCCGAAAACTTAAAACAGCGGGCATATAAAGAGAAGAAAATAATAGAGGATGCACAAAAGATTGCTGATGCTCTTACTAAATTAGAGGTCAAAATATTGGCAAAGACAGCAGACAGTGATAAACTTTTTGGATCTGTAAATAATGCCAATTTAGCTGACACTCTTGAAAAAGAAGGGCACACTATTGATAAAAAATACATCAGTATTACTGGAGGAACCGTAAAAAGAGCTGGGAAATATAATGCGACCATACGGCTTCATAGAGAAGTAGTAGTAGAGCTCCCATTTGATGTAGTGGCGGAAGCAAAATAATTAAATAACAGAATTAATAAGTAAGGCCGTTATAATTAACGGCCTTTTATGTTTATTTCATGAAATACCGGCGCCTTACTAAAGAACAGTTTGAAGAACTGCATGAAGAGTTTGCTAAATTTTTGGCTACACAATCCATTACAGCTGAAGAATGGGAGAAAATAAAGGCTGAGAAGCCGACAGTAGCTGAACAGGAACTCGATGTATTTAGTGACCTTATCTGGGAAAAAGTACTAAGTAAAGTAACCTTTTTAGAAAACATAACACCTCAGCAAATGCATTTGTTTTACCTGTCGAACAGAGAAATGAAGCTCATAGCGATTAAAGTCTTAAACCCGGTAATCGATATAACAACTAAGGAAGGTTTTGAATGGTTTAAAAAGAATTTTTTGAGCGACAGTGTTGAAA
Organism: Leptobacterium meishanense; assembly: GCF_037645805.1. Taxonomy (NCBI): domain Bacteria; kingdom Pseudomonadati; phylum Bacteroidota; class Flavobacteriia; order Flavobacteriales; family Flavobacteriaceae; genus Leptobacterium; species Leptobacterium meishanense. The sequence goes on along the minus strand of NZ_JBBEXE010000006.1, from coordinate 114,715 downwards.
TAATGACAGCTACTAAAAACTACTCTGAAGATGAACATATGGACAAGTTTCACCTTATAGAGAAGGGGGCAGTCATTACAAAAGGCGAATTATATCAATATTTTGAATCGATTATTTTCTGATTTTTTGGATTGATCTTTTAAGATTCAACCTAAAAATAGGATATTTGTTGTGTTATTAAAGATCAGTAATTACTCATGGCGCAAAAACCAGGCATTCCAAAAGGCACAAGGGATTTTACCCCTGCTGAAGTTGCTAAACGGAACTATATCATAACCATTATCAAAAAACAGTTTGAAATTTATGGGTTTCAACCGATAGAAACGCCTAGTTTTGAGAACCTAGAAACGTTAACAGGAAAGTATGGAGAAGAAGGTGACCGGTTGATTTTTAAAATCCTAAACTCAGGAGATTACTTAGGCAAAGTAAACCCGGGGATTTATAACCAAAAAGAGGCAACGACCTTATTGCCTTATATCACAGAAAAAGCCCTCCGTTATGACCTTACGGTGCCGTTTGCGCGTTATGTGGTGATGCACCAAAACGAAATTGATTTTCCCTTTAAACGTTATCAAATCCAGCCGGTATGGCGTGCTGACCGGCCACAAAAAGGCCGGTTCAGGGAGTTTTATCAATGTGATGCTGATGTGGTAGGTTCCCAGTCTTTATGGCAGGAAGTGGAGTTTCTGCAATTGTACGATGCAGTATTCTCTGATTTAAAAATAACAGGTGTTACCATCAAATTGAACAACCGGAAAATCCTTTCGGGTATTGCGGAGGTGATCGGAGCTGCGGATAAGTTGATTGATTTTACGGTAGCGTTAGATAAACTCGATAAAATAGGAAAAGAAGGGGTCATCAAAGAAATGCTAGAAAAGGGTATTGCGTCTTCAGCTATCGAAAAAGTGGAGCCCTTGTTTCATTTTACAGGGAACAATGAACAAAAGATCTCACAATTGAAAGAGCTGCTCAAAACATCTGAAGAAGGGCTGAAAGGCGTAGAGGAACTGGCATTTGTCATTAATACGATCAGAGAACTTGGTTTACAATCTATGGGGTTGGAACTTGATGTAACATTGGCTAGAGGCTTAAACTATTATACAGGGGCTATTTTTGAAGTAGCAGCCCCAGAAGCTGTGCAAATAGGAGCTATTGGTGGGGGCGGCCGCTATGATGACCTTACGGGGGTATTTGGGCTAAAAGGCGTAAGTGGTGTGGGAATATCATTTGGTTTAGACCGGATTTATTTGGTGTTAGAAGCTTTAGGGTTATTTCCTGAAACGATCACAAAATCAGTGGATGTGCTATTTATTAATTTTGGTGATGAAGAAGCATTGCAGGCAATGAAGCTGCTTAAAAAATTAAGGGCTGCCGGATTTAAAGCAGTACTGTATCCGGATGCTGCTAAAATGAAAAAGCAAATGAATTACGCCAATAAACAACAAGTCCCTTTTGTAATAATGATAGGTTCTCAAGAGTTAAAAGACAGTACATTTGTGTTAAAAAATATGCAGACAGGCGATCAGCATACGCATCAATCGGATGAACTATTAGCTGTATTTTCAGGACAAACTTTTTAATTTTTCTTTTAGCATTTTAATTTCATCGCGAAGTTTTGCGGCCTGCATAAAGTCAAGTTCTTTAGCTGCCTGCTCCATCGCTTTTTGTTGCTCGCGTATTTTTTTCTCTATTTGCGGTTTGGTAAGGTATTCAACATCAGGTTCAGCAGCTTTTTCCAAATTGTTTTCTTGCTGATATGGATTGATTTGTTTTCTTGAAAGGGCATTTTCCAGGTTTTTTACCAATGCTTTCGGGGTAATATTGTTTGCTTCGTTATAGGCAATTTGCTTTTCGCGCCGGTAATTGGTTTCATCAATTGTTTTCTGCATGCTTTTGGTTATTTTATCAGCATACATAATCGCTTTTCCATTTAAATTTCGGGCAGCCCTTCCTACGGTCTGTGTTAAAGAGCGTGCACTGCGGAGGAACCCTTCTTTGTCGGCATCTAAAATAGCCACAAGCGAAACTTCAGGTAGGTCAAGCCCTTCACGGAGCAAATTAACACCAATAAGGACATCAAATAATCCTCTCCGAAGGTCTTGCATGATTTCTACACGTTCTAAGGTGTCCACATCGCTATGGATGTACCTACACCGGATGGCGATTTTTGAGAGGTATTTGGTCAATTCTTCCGCCATGCGTTTGGTTAGTGTGGTTACCAGCACCCGTTCATCATTTTCTACTCGTTGCCGAATCTCTTCAATAAGGTCATCTATTTGGTTGAGACTAGGTCTAACTTCAATTTTCGGGTCCAATAAACCGGTAGGACGTATTACTTGCTCTACATATACACCACCACTTTTTTGTAACTCATAATCGGCAGGGGTGGCACTTGCATAGATTACTTGGTTTTGAAGTGTTTCGAATTCTTCAAATTTTAAAGGTCGGTTGTCCATGGCAGCAGGTAGGCGGAAACCATATTCTACTAATGTTTCTTTTCTACTACGGTCACCACCGTACATAGCATGTACTTGTGGGATGGTGACATGGCTTTCATCAATAACCATGATATAATCATCCGGAAAATAATCAAGCAGGCAGAATGGGCGTGTGCCGGGCTCGCGGCCGTCTAAATACCTTGAATAGTTTTCTATTCCGGAGCAATATCCTAGCTCTCGTATCATTTCAAGGTCAAAATTGGTGCGTTGTTCAAGCCGGCTAGCCTCCAGGTGTTTTCCAATTTCTTTAAAGTAATTGACTTGCTTGACCATATCATCCTGGATTTGATGAATGGCATTTTGAAGTACATCAGGAGAGGTAACGAACATATTCGCCGGATAGATATTTAAGCGGTCATATTTTTCTGTAATAAAATTAGACAGTGGGTTAAAGGCTTCTATTTCTTCAATTTCATCTCCAAAAAAATGAATACGAAATGCATTGTCAGCATAGCTTGGAAATACATCTATCACATCACCTTTTACCCGAAAGTTTCCATGATTAAAGTCAGCTGAGGTTCTGGAATAAAGGCTTTGTACAAGTTGTTGTAGAAACTTAGTCCTGGAAATTAATTGGTTTTTTTGAATGGTGATTACATTTTTCTGAAATTCTATGGGGTTTCCAATACCATACAAACAGGAAACAGAAGCAACGACCAAGACATCTCTTCTACCTGAGAGTAGGGAGGATGTAGCACTTAACCGGAGTTTTTCAATCTCTTCATTGATGGAAAGGTCTTTCTCAATATAGGTTCCAGATACAGGGATATATGCTTCGGGTTGATAATAGTCGTAGTAGGAAACAAAATATTCAATAGCATTGTTTGGAAAAAATTGCTTGAACTCGGAATACAATTGTGCTGCTAAGGTTTTATTGTGTGCTAGCACTAATGTGGGTCGTTGCACTGTTTCAATCACATTGGCAATGGTAAATGTTTTTCCTGAACCCGTAACCCCTAAAAGTGTTTGGTATTTTTCATGCGACTGTATTCCGCTAACTAGTTGGTGTATGGCTTCAGGCTGGTCACCAGTAGGGAGGAATGCTGATTCGATTTCAAATTGCATACTGTAAAACTAACAAACTAATATAGAATGAGAAAGCATTTTAATACTTTGATTCGTAGTGTGAAGAATGATCTTTTTTATATGAAGAAACTTCACAGGTTTTCAAAGCCTGTGAGGTTTTATGAATTGTTTATCTTTTGATGCTAAAATGTCCAGTTATTTCAAACGGACCGTTTTCATCTTCACCGGTAGCGATGAACCAGTAATCGGAAGAAGGCATGGGTTTTCCATTATAGGTACCGTCCCAACCTTCTGTCTCTGAAGAGATTTGTTTGAGCAGTTTTCCGAACCTGTCAAAAATGGAGATGCCTGTCCCCGGTAGTAAGTTCACACCAATAATATGCCATGTATCGTTAATGCCATCACCATTTGGTGTAAAGAATTTTGGATAATTGACTACTGTAAATGGTTCAGAAACAGGTTGACAACCATTTTGATCAAGTACTGTGACAACATGCCTTCCGAAGACAACATCTTCAAAAATATTAGATTCCTGAGAGTTTCCATCATCAATTACATAGAGAAAACTTCCGGATCCCCCGGTTGCATTCACAATAACATCTTGAGAATCAGTAAAGTTCTCAAAATCGATAGAAACAATTGATATGGGAGAAGCATCTATTATAGAAAAGTTTTGTGTTGCCTGGCAGCCTCTTTCAGAAGTTACGGTCACCCAATAATCTCCGGGCTCTGTAATTATTGTATTTGGTGTTGTTGCCCCGTTAGACCATTGATAGGTTTCATTGGGCAACCCTGTTCGTGCATCAATAGTAATGGAGAGGTTTTCTAAACAGAAAACTTGTTGGTTTTGTATAGGGATTACCGGTATGGGGTCTAAGAGTATTTGAAAGGAACCGGTATCGAAACAGCCTGTGTTTCTGTTTTCAATTCTTGTGTAGATAACTTCACCGCTAACAGCATTATAATTGTTTGTTTGTTCAATTGCATTGTTTGCTTGATTAGCATCTGCTTCTGAATGATGATAGGTAACCATAAAATCATTAGGGTTCTGATTACCTAATACATTGCTATTTTGTTCAGTTAAGTTAAACGGATATTCATAATCATTTGTACAGGTTCTTATTGTTGGCACAGGAAAGGCTGTCGGATTAGGGTCTATAATTATTTCTACAGGCTTGGTATCAAAACAACCGGTTTCATTAAACTCAACTCTCGCATAAATTTGTTCTGTAGTATTTGTATATGTATAAACATTGTTAAGGGGGTTATTGTTGTTACTGGCATCTTGCTCAGTAGCATGATAACTGAAAGTCAATCCGAAAGGATCATCAACAATTTGTTGGTTTATTAGAGAAAGGTCTATGGTATTGTCAGTGGTTTCACAATAATTTACTTGATTGGTTTGGTTCAATTGCGGAGGTAGATGGACGGTGATATTTAATTCTGCAATGGTAGCACATCCTGTAAAGTTGTTGATTGCTTTAATATATACCGTTTGTTGATCTTCGGAGTTTGTAAAATTGGCAGGGTCATTAATTTCGTTGATATTATTTAGTGCATCATCCTCACTAAAAAAATAACCTATAGCGATGTCATTTTGTCTGGGATTGAGAATGGTAGGCTCTATGGTTGTAAGATCAAATAACATAATCCCGTCCAAATCGGTATCACAAACAACTATAGGTTCAGGTTGATCAGATATGGGAGGTTCAACGACATTTACTTCAAAGGTTTCTACGGCAAAACACCCAATATTGTTTTCAATTCTGGCATAAATAGTTTGTGGGTTCTCGGTATTTGAGTAATTTAAATCGAGTGGGTTTGTTCCTGAATCGGCCTCCGGGATTGAAGTATGAAATGAAATCGTCAAGGGCTCAACACTGTTTAGTGTAATTTCATCAATTTTTGTTTGGAGGTCGAATATTTCTATGCGGTCATTGGAAATATCATCGCAAATTGATATGTCAGTTGGAATTGTATAGACAGGCAAATCATTGACAACCAGGTCAAAACTTCCCACTGCAAAGCAACCGGTATTAAAAGAACTATTGATTCTGTAATAGATGGTCTGTGGATTGGAAGTGTTTTGAAATTGAGAAAATTTATTTATACTGTTTGTTCGATTGTTGGCATCATTTTCATTTCGATAATATTCAACAAATGTATCGGGTTGGCCATTTAATATTTCATTATCTTTTGTATATAATTCAAATGATTCTATACCATCTCCGTCTGTTTCGCATTCTTGAAATTCACTTACAGCAATAGTTGTAGGCGGAGGGATTGCAATTATTCCGAGTACTTCAGTACTAAAGCATCTTGTCACTGTGCTTTCAACTCTTATATAAACAGTTTCCCCTGTAGATTCATATATTGTAGGGTTGCTTATAGGGTTGCTTCCATCATTGGCATCTTGTTGTGATGTATGGTAGCTAAAAGCAATATTAGTGTCATTATCGATTACTTGTGGTTCCTTGGATGTTAAGTCTACAACAATAGAACCGTCCATATCATCATCACAAGCAGCGAGGGGCGTTAGAGGGTTAGTTTCAGGGGGTTCTGAAAAATTAATGGTAAAAGATGTGGTTGCTACACATGCACCATCACCGCCACGAACAGCTGCATAGATAATTACGGGTTCATATATTACAAATGGACCTGAGATAGGGAGGTTACCAGAATCGGCATTTAATTCACTGTAGTGGTAGGATACTGTTTGTCCTTCTTTTAATGTAAAAATATCGTCAAATTCAGATGTATCTACAATGACCCCTTCCTCCGGGTTGGCATCACAGGCATATACTTGATTTGGAACTCCTCCGATTTCAATTGATAAATGAGTCTGTAATGCAATTTCTTTTTCTTCTCTACAGGTAGGACTGGTTAATACGATATATAAAGTTTGTGGGTTTGTAGTATTATAAAACGGAATGTTTTCATTTATGGGGTTTACTTCATTTTCTCTATCCTCTGGTGTTAGATAGTAGGTAATATCTATATCGGGATCTGCATCAGTTATGGTAGAGGTTACCACATCCATATTAAATTCGGCAATGCCATCTCCATCCGTATCAAAGCAATTATTATAACCATCACCTGTTCCGGTTATTAAATAATTAGTATGCAATTCTATTACAGCAATGCTAAAACAATTGGTATTAGGGTCTTCTACTCTTAGATATATAAACTGAACATCTGGTACTGTATTTTCAAAATTGGTAATGTTTTGTATGGGATTGGTATTATTTTCTGCATCTCCAAATGATAGATGGTGTGATACATTCATTCCAATAAGTCCACTTAAGATGAATTGTGTAGCATCAGTCATGTCAAATTCGGCAAAGCCATCATGGTCTTCATCGCATGCATCGATGTAGGTCTCTTCCTGGATAGGGGGAGGGTCTGTAATTGTAAAGTCTAATGAAGTTACTCGTACACAATCTGTGTTGGGGTCCCAAATGCTTACATATACTGATTGGGAAAAGAACACTTCATAAATAGGGTCCCGTATCGGGTTTGTGGTATTCAATGCATCTTCTTCAAGTATGTGAAATTGAACAATTAATTCTGTATTTTCATTAGCGATTTCTTCAGCTAGAGTGACTAAATCCAATACAACAACAGGCGCATTAAATAAACCACATATAGTTGGGAATGCTTGTGGTTGTTGAAATTCTATGACTGGAACAACTAGGTTAAATGTTCCGAAAGAGATACATCCATTATTGGTATCTTCTATACGTACATAAATTGTTTGTAAAGTAGCCGTATTTTCGATAGGGTCTTCTATAGCATTACTGTTTGTATTTGCATCTTCTTCAGAAAAATGATAGCTAATGATGTAGTTTGAAAAAGGCAGGCTGTTTAAAATTTCATCATCTTTTATGCTTAAATCAAAAATTTCGGTTTGGTCATAGGGAGGAAGGTCACATAATTCAAAATCTTCTATATTAGGTATATTTTGAGGAACCGATAGCGCTACATTTATAGTATCTTCTGCTGTACAAATATTATTATTGATAGGGATATTTACACGTATTGTATATGCTCCTGAAGCCGTGGCTAAAATACTTGAGTTGTTTTCTCCCGGTATAGAATTACCATTAAAAAACCATTCATATATCGCATTTGGGTTACCTATATCTCCACTTAAAACTACTTGATCGTTGCAGGTTTGAATATCATTCCCCAAATCTACAGAAGTGTCAAAGCTGTTTCCTTCTATAAAAATAGCGGAATCAAAATTGGTGTCGCGCCCATCGGCGACAATCAATTTAATATGGTATTGTTGGTTTGGGACTATATTGGTTGAGGCAGTTAATGTAGTTGTACGGCCATTGTAATTAGTGTCACCAAGGTTAAAGCCTTCGAAAAACTGTTCATTTTCAGCGGCACATACACCATCTACTTCATCATGGATAGTATCTGTTCCTACTGGGATATTGGTGCCAGGAACCACCGCGATATTTGTATAGGGAGCCGAATTGTCCGCAGGACGTATAAGAAAAGCGAAATTGTCTGAATATTGGCAGGGGAAAAACGAAAAATATTCTTCGGAAGCCAATATGTAATTAAAGCTTACAGTGTTAAAGGCAGAGATAAAATCAAATTCAATAACGGTAGCATTAAAAGTATTGTCAATCCCCAGAACGTTTTCTAAATCGGTATCTGTTCCCCAATCATTATTTCCTTGGCTTAAATCATCTATTTGTATGGGAGCTCCGGCATCATTTACATTTCCGGAGGTGATAATAATTCCATTTTCAAAAGGAATGTTGGAAGTTCCCCTTTCAAAAAATCCAAAACTATTTATATCATTTAGGCTTCCATTAATAGGAGAATTGATATTGGTTACTTCTACACAGTCCCCTTGGATAAGTACATCTCTGATGAGTTGTTCCGGAGTAAACGAATCATCAATAACAACTTGTTGGGAATATGCATATCCTGCCAGAAAAAGGAACAAAACGCACAGTTGTTTAAATTTCATGGTTAAGGGTGGTATTTTTGGGACAAATACTTCTAGCTAAGGTACTAAAAAATGTTAAGATATTGTATTTGTCAAACTATCTTTTGAGGGTGAAATGTCCTGTGATGCTGAAACTTCCATTTTCATCTTGTCCGGTAGCAAGAAACCAATAATCGGATGAAGGAAGCAACCTTCCATTATAAGTACCGTCCCAGCCTCCTGTTTCTAAAGAAAGTTGTTTTAAGAGTTTTCCATACCGGTCAAATATAGAGATGGTAATTTCCGGTATTGATTCAATCCCAATCATGTGCCATCTATCATTTATGCCATCCCCATTCGGGGTAAAGAATTTTGAATAATTGACTATCATAAATGATTCGGAAATTGTTGGGCATCCATTCTGATCTATGATTGTTATGGTATGTCTTCCAGAAGGAATATCATGAAACAAATTTGATGATTGAGGTTCTTGGTCGTCTATTGTAAATAATAAGTCACCCGATCCTCCAGAGGTGTTTACTAGTACATCTTGTAGCTCTCTGAAATTTTCAAAATCGATATTAACTATAGAAACAGGATCAAATTCTGTGATAGAAAAATTTTTAGAAGCTTCGCAGCCAAATTCAGTTGTAACGGTTACCCAATAATCTCCACCATTCGCAATAGTAATTTCAGGAGTAGTTTCACCTGTAGACCATACATAACGTTCATTCGGCAGACCAGTTTGCGCGCTTAAATTTATAGGGAGGTTTTCAACACAGAAAATTTGGCTACTCTCAATAGTGATTATAGGAACCGGATGTAAAATAAACTGAAAATTGGTAGTATTGAAACACCCTGTATTCATGTCTGTTACCCTGACGTAGATAGACTGTGTGCTATTTGTAATCTGATAATTATCAGGTAATGGTTCAAGGTTGTTTTCGGCATTATTAAGGCTTGAGTGGTATGAAACAGTGAAGACATCGGGATCAAGTCCGTTAAGTATTTCATTGTTTTTAGTTGATAAGATAAATGTTTCTGTATTATCATTATCAGCATCACAGAGTTCCACGTTATCAGGGATGGCAATTTCTGGTACTGGCAAGAGACTGAAGTTAAAGGTAGTAGTATCGAAACACTCTGTATTTATGTCTGTTACCCTGACGTAGATAGACTGTGTGCTATTTGTAATCTGATAATTATCAGGTAATGGTTCAAGGTTGTTTTCGGCATTATTAAGGCTTGAGTGGTATGAAACAGCGAAGACATCGGGATCAAGTCCGTTAAGTATTTCATTATTTTTGGTTGATAGGATAAAGTTTTCTATAAGATCATTGTCGGAATCACAAATATCAACATCGTTGGGCGTATTAATTTTATTTATTGTAACATTTATAGTATCTTCTGAAGTACATAGTTTGCCATTAAGGTCAATATTTACGATTGCTTTATAGTCCCCCGAGTCATTTACAATCAATGTAGCGTTGGTCTCTTCAGGCAGCAATACATCGTCTTTATACCATTCGTAGAGGGCTTGATCGCTATTTATTGCTGCATTTAATACAATACCCGGAAAACAAATAATATCATCGCCTAAATCTATGGAAGTGTTAAAACTAGCTCCTTCTATGAATATAGCAGAGTCAAATAATGAATCAAGGTTATCGGATACGATTAATTTAATACGGTATTTTTTTAAAGGGATAACCTCAGAAGTGGCATTCAATACGATAGTCCGGCCATCGTAATTGGTATCTCCTCTATTATACCCATCAAAAAACTCTTCATTTTCAGCGTCACAAAATCCCTCTATCTCTGGATGAATGTTAGTTACACTAATAGGAATATCAGTTCCGGGAAGCACCGCAATATTCCTGTAGGGCTCTGAATCATCGGCAGGTTTAATTAAAAAAGCAAAGTTATCAGAAAAATCACATTCAAAACCACCAAAATACTCCTCTGAAGCCATTAGGTAATTAAAGCTAATAGTATTAAAAGGTGATATAAAGTCAAACTCTATCGTTGTTGAATTAAATGAATCATCAATACCTAGAAAAGTAAGTACATCGGGGTCAACCTCCCAATTATTATTACCTTCACCTAAAGGATCGGGGATAACAGGAGCTCCAACTTGATTAACATCACCTGAGGTAAGCACAATCCCTTCCTGAAAAGGAAAATTTGAATTACCTTTTTCAAAAAAACCAAAACTATTTATGCCGTTAACAGCCCCATTAAAAGGTGAATTTACATTGCTTATTTCTACACAATCTCCTTGAATAAGTATATCTCTGATGAGTTGTTCCGGGGTAAAAGAATCGTCAATGGTAACCATTTGAGCAGATACATATCCTGATAAAAGCAACGATACTAAGAATGACAGTTTTGCCTTCATGGTTAATTTCTAGGTATTTTTGGGACAAACACTTATGACTAAGTTACTAAAAAACATTAACTATCTTTTCATAGCGAAATGCCCTGTAAACTGTCTTCCGTCCTCAAGGGTTACTTTAAACCAATAATCAGAAGCAGGCAATGGATTTCCATTGTAGGTGCCATCCCAACCTTCTCTGCCGGGAATAAGTTGGGTTAATAATTTTCCATAACGATCAAAGATAAAGATGGTTGAATTTTGCTGTACCATATCATTAATACCTAAAATATGCCAAGTATCGTTAGTTCCATCACCATTAGGGGTAAAAAACCTAGGGTAGCCAATTACAGAGACTTCTTCATCGACAATGCCACAGCCATTTTTGTCTCTTATATATACGGTATAAATACCTGGAGAGAGCCCTTCAAATAAGTTACTGTCTTGGTATGTCCCTATAGCACTATCTAGTGCAAATTCATAATTACCTTCTCCACCTACGTTTATTACAACACTGTTATCATCATTCCCATTGAGGTCATTTATCTCAATATTTGTGATACTAGCTATGTTAGATACAGAGACATTAAATGTTTTACTGTTAGAACATTGTCTAATAGTTCCGAAATCATTATAGTTGGTAGTTAGTTCTAATCGGTAGGTTCCTGGTTCTGTAATAGCAACATTTGGAGCTTGGGAAATTAAAACTTCATTATTAGTGTTGATATTAAACCATTGATAGGTGTCAAATCCTGTTTCTGCGTTTATATTAAGAGGCAAGTTATTAAGGCATAGTGTATATTCTTCTTGAATATTGACAATAGGTAATGGGTCAACGATTAAGTCAAATTGTTCTATTCCTTGGCATTGGTTGTTATTTTCAATACGAACAAATAATGTGGTAGGTTCACTTATAAAATTGGTGCCGTTAACTCGATTAACCTCTAAAGCAGCATCGTTAAGAGATGAATAAAAAGCAACATCTAGGGTGCTTGGGTAATTGGTGTCTCTAATTATATCAAGATTAAAGGAGCCTTCAAGTATACTGTCTTCACCATTCAAATCACAAGTAAAGAAAGGGCCAATTTCCGGAAGGCTTGCAAATGTAGGCTGTACTTGTAGATCAAGTTGAGCAGTGTTTTCACAACCGGTACTTTCGTCAATTACTTTTACAAAGATAGTTTGGTTAAAAGCAATAGTATTTTGGTAACCAATAGGGTTTGTAATAGGATTGTCATTAACCAAATCAGTAGTTGTTTCATAGAAAGAAAGTATTAACCCTTGAACACTGCCTGTAACAGCATTGTAAGCTTCATTTAAATTAAAACCAGTTATTCCGTCGGTAGAATCGGTTACATCTACATCACATTGAAGAAGCATACTATTGTTTGCAGGAGGTAGCAAAATTAACAGTAAATCAAAAGCGGTTGTAGCAAAACACCCTGTATTGTTATCGGTAACTCTGCTATAAACTGTTTGAGGGTTTGAAGTATTCTGATAGTTGTTTGGGAGCGGGTTACTATCATTTTCAGCATCATTAAGGGTTACGTGATAGGATATACTGAACAGGTTAGGATCGAGCCCATTTAATATTTCACTGTCTTTAGAGGAGAGGTCAAATGATTCTACAATATCATTGTCTATATCGCATAGTTCAAAATTTGTAGGTGTAGCTATATTTGGTAATGGTAGGAGTATTAAATCAAAAGCGGCTGTAGCAAAACACCCTGTATTGTTATTGGTAACTCTGCTATAAATTGTTTGAGGGTTTGAAGTATTCTGATAGTTGTTTGGGAGCGGGTTACTATTATTTTCAGCATCATTAAGGTTTAGGTGATAGGATATACTGAACAGGTTAGGGTCGAGCCCATTTAGTAGTTCATTATTTTTAGTAGAAAGATCAAACGATTCAATAGCGTCGCTTCCTTCATCACATAGTTCAAAATTTGTAGGTGTGGCTATATTTGGTAATGGTAGGAGTATTAAATCAAAAGCGGCTGTAGCAAAACACCCTGTATTGTTATTGGTAACTCTGCTATAAATTGTTTGAGGGTTTGAAGTATTCTGATAGTTGTTTGGGAGCGGGTTACTATCATTTTCAGCATCATTAAGGGTTACGTGATAGGATATACTGAACAGGTTAGGATCGAGCCCATTTAATATTTCACTGTCTTTAGAGGAGAGGTCAAATGATTCTACAATATCATTGTCTATATCGCATAGTTCAAAATTTGTAGGTGTGGCTATATTTGGTAATGGCAAGAGCAATAAATCAAAAGAGGCTATACCTATGCATCCTGTACTAATATCAGCAACTCTTGCATAGATCGTTTGAGGGTTGGAGGTATTCTGATAATTGTTTGGGAGTGGATTACTATCATTTTCAGCATCATTAAGGGTTACGTGATAGGATATACTGAACAGGTTAGGATCGAGCCCATTTAATATTTCATTGTCTTTAGAAGAAAGATCGAAAGTTTCGGTAGTGTCATTGTTTGTATCACATAATTCAAAATCAGTAGGTGTATTAATGTTAGGCGTGTTTGATACGGTTAAATTAAAAGAGGTCAAAGAAAAACACCCTGTAGTATTATTAGTGGCTCTTACGTAGATAGTTTCAGGATTTGCGATATTATCATACATAGAGGGCAAAGGGTTTGTATTATCATTTGCATCGGCTTCAGAGCTGTGGAAACTTATGGTATTGTTAACCACATCAGAAGTTATTTGGGGAATAACAGCGGCTAAATCAAAAGTAGCTATTCCTGAAGAACTACACACCTCTATGTCATCCGGTTGGTTTATTACAGGCGCATCCGGAAAAGGAGAAGTTCCTCCTTGGATCGCTGTTCCGGTCCAATCTAATGTAAAAGCACTTGTACCAATAGGCCTGTCAATAACAATAAAATAAGATTCGCCCGGTAAAACATCTAGTGATCTTACAAAACTATTTCCAAGTGACCCTGGCCCCTCAGAAAAATCAATTTCATTATCACTCATTCCAGTTAAATTATTGGTCAGGCCGGCTTGTGTAGGATTCGTTGTTGAACAGCGGATAGCCTGACCTATATTTCCGCAAGATACATTTGGGCCGAAGACGAAAAAGTCATAATCTATACTTAGATTAGTATTTGTTGGCGTTAAAGTAAAACCTAGGGTGCCTGCTTGTACAATATTGATACGTAGCCATAAACTGTTGTTTTCTTGGCTTCCACAATTATTTGTATTAAAAAGCTCTTGTGTTCCTATACCAGAAGCATTTGAGCTAATCGATCCACTCCCACAAACAACAATTGCATTAACACAATCATTGGGAGACTGAGCATAGCTATATATGCAAAGCATAAACATAAAAAAGGGTAAGATTCGCCTCATTAAAATGACAATAAGCCCATAAAATTACTTATTTATCTTAAGAAGCTATCATAACATAAAAAATAATTGTTGTTAATTAAACGGTTTAAGCTTTTGATTTATAAATCACGCTTTTTCAACAATGTGTATGAAAAGTAAATGAATATAGTAGTCCATATCAAGACAATAAGGACTTCATGCCAATGCACTGTATAATCTTTGGTGAATTCTTCCCCTATTTGACTGGCAACCGATTTAACGGCAGAAAGCCTAGATCCGGGTTCTTTGATAAGATTACTCATGGCATTAAGCGGGAAGAACTGTGAAATGGAACTTGCCAAGCTTTCATCTGATTTCCAACGGATAAGCCCATAAGTAATCCCTTCAATAATTTGCCATATAATTAAAAATCCTAAGGCAAAAGCAGATCGTTTTACAAGGATTCCTAAAAACAAACAAAAAGCGAAGAAACCTGTTAGTTTTATGAAGAAGGCCAACAAATATTCTAAATCAGAAAAAATAATAGAAGGTTCATTATAATCAGAATAGATTAACCCCAGTATCAATGAAACCACAAAAATAAAGAGGGTTGAAATGGCTGCAAATGAAATAACGGTTAAAAATTTCGATAGAATAAATTCCCGTTTACTTAATCCGTCTATAAGGTTTTGTTTAAGAGTTTTATTACTATACTCATTGGCCATCATAGAGACAATTACAATGGCGAGAAATAGTTTAAAAATAGCGGCAACATAAGTATTGAAATGCCATATGTACGGGAAATTAAAAATCCCTTGTTCTGCCAGATGAAATTTAATAGGGCCTATATCAAACTTAATGGCTGCAATAAGTGCTATGGAAGTAAGAAGAATAAAATAAGAGAGTATGAGAAACCGGCTAGCACGGTTATTCCATAATTTAATAAATTCTATTTGGAGTAGTCGTATCATTTTGTTCTGTCTATTGATTGTTGGTTAATGTGAGGAATTGCTCTTCTAAACTTTCTTTTTTCTTAACCAGATGTGATAATGTGATGCCTTGTTCAAATAGGATACTGTTTAATTCGGCAGCATCCATAGGCTCATTTAAAAAAGCGGTGACAAGTTCGCCATCTGTTTTAACACTATCAAAAGCATTGTTTTTTTTCAAGAGTTTGACTAATCTTTCCTGATTGTCACTTTTGAGTTCAAAAAAACCTTGGCTAGCAATCATTTCATCTACGCGTCCTGAATACAGTTTTTCCCCTTTTCTCAAGATAACTACATGACTACAAACTTTTTCTACTTCATCCAATAAATGAGAAGCAAGTAAAATGGTAGTACCAGTAGCAGCAATCTTTTTTATAAGTTCCCGGATTTGATGTATCCCTTGGGGATCCAACCCATTAGTAGGTTCGTCCAAAATTAAAATTTCAGGGTCATTGAGGAGGGCAGAAGCAATGGCAAGACGTTGTTTCATCCCTAAAGAAAATGTACGGAACTTGCTATCTTTACGTTCTAATAGGCCTACTAAATCTAATTTTTCTTGGACTTTATCGTATGGAACATTTTTAATTTTACATACAAGCCTTAAATTTTTTTCTGCTGACATGTATGGATAAAAATTAGGACGTTCTATGATAGCCCCTACCTTTTTTAGTGCATTGTGTGTGCTAGTGTTTCCATTAAACCATAGAAAACTTCCACTAGTTTTATTAACCACATTAAGAACAACTCCTAGTGTAGTAGATTTTCCACTTCCGTTTGGACCTAATATTCCGTAAACATTCCCCTTTTCTATGGTGAAAGACAAATTCTTTACAGCAGTTACATACCCATACTTTTTAGTAAGGTTATCGATTGTAAGAATAGTTTGCAAAACTGTTCGCTTTTTAGTTGATGTTACTTAATTGACGATTTAATTGTTATATTGTTACAACATAGTTCATTTTTAACAAAAAAGAAGTGGTACAAGATAAGTTAATATCAAAGAAAAAACCTAGTTTTCCTATTAATGAAACGCTTGAAAAGTATTTGGAGAAATACAACCGAAACATAAAAATTCCTATTTTCTATGATGACCTTCTTCGATTCTCTGGATCTGTAGTAGTTTATGATAAAAATGAAGAAGATACTTTGTGGATACGGGTTTATTATCCTGAACATGAGCGCACGGAAATTGATTATAGTTTGAAGCGTGTATATACCATTCTTCATTCTGATGGAAATGAAGCAACTATTCCTTATCTAAATGTAGATGCAGTTGATTATTGCACTTTTGGAAATTCAAAACCTTTTCGGGTAAAAATCCGGAATGTTCTAAATGACAACTTTACATATTTCTATATTAAAAAAGCTGATGCTTCTCGAATATATGGGTTAGAACTGGAGCATATATTGTCTCCGGACAACCTTAATTTTTTAGTTTATGGGAATACGTTAATCGAAGAACATATAGCAGGAATCCCCGGAGATATATTTATAAAAGAGATGCTACCTGAATGTACTGAATCTGAGAAAGTACAGATAGCCAAAGAATTTGTAAAGTTTAATGAACGGTGTATGATCCGATTGTTGGGTGATATGAGATCCTATAACTATGTTATTATTCCGACACATGATTTTGACCATGTAATCTATAAGATACGGGCTATTGATTTTGACCAGCAATCCTATGAAGGGAATCTCAAAATTTATTTACCGCAGTTTTTCAAGGATAATTTTCAAATGGTAAAATTAGTAAATGATAAGCTTCAAAAAACATCTATTGAACAATATAAGATAGAAGAACGTTCTATAGTGGCAAAACGGATTCTAAGCTCCCATGTTCGAATTAAAAAACTACTTGCTTCCATGAAAAAAGATCAAATTTCTGATAAAAACCATGTTGGAAAATTAAAAAAAGAATTATATGAACTGACATATGACCTTAAATTTAAAAGAAGCCGAAACATGGGTGAGGTGCTTAATGCCGCATTGGATTTCGTAAAACGGAATTATGAAGATGTGAGTATGAAATGGTTATTGCATAGATAAAGGGTGGTTATTTTTTAAAATACCATGTACAATATAATATTGTGCAATGGCATAAGTTCCCATGATTAAAATTTTTGCATAAGGAATAGATGAGTAAAATTTATTAAAAGCAAGTAATGTATCTGATAGAATGAAAAAGAGTGCACCTATAAAAACTAGCGCAAAACTTTCTCTGGTCACTGTGCCTTTTCGGGCATATGCCATCAAGACCATTGTTAGAATAACGATCATGTAAAAACTTACAGGTAGCAATAGCGCACCTAAAGTGTCTTTTAGTATCCAAAAAACACCGAAACCATAAGATAATAGTAAGAATGAAATACTTCGAAGGGCTATTTTTTTGTTTCTTTGAAGGCTAAATGTTATGATGTACATTAGGTGTGCAATTAGGAATAAAATGAGCCCGGCTATAAAAAAATGATTTGATTCTTCGACAAACATAAGCACTACGTCACCCCCTATAGAACTTATTAGAGCCAATGACGCAAAGAGTTTTACCCTAGGTAATCTTATAGATGAACATAGAAAATAGACAAGTAATGAAGTTACAATAGCTGGTTTCGTAATATAGTGAGCCCAAGGGCTAGAAAAAATATAATTAGAAAGTAATTCTAATACAACGAGTACTACATAAATAATTAGAAAAAAGGAAGTTTTGTTCATCATTAATTCAGTTTAATTTAGCTCACTTTCTAGGATGATATTTGTTAATAGTTTCTGTTAAATGTGTACGGTCTACATGCATGTAGACTTCGGTAGTCGTAATACTTTCATGTCCCAACATTTGCTGAATAGCGCGCAAGTCCGCTCCATTTTGCAATAGATGCGTAGCAAAAGAGTGCCTAAAAGTATGTGGGCTTATATTTTTTTGTAAACCTGCTTTTTCGGCTAATCTTTTAATAATGGTAAAAATCATTGCACGGGTAAGTTTTTTGCCCCTGCGGTTCAAATATAAAATATCTTCATATCCTTTTTCAATTTCAATATGAGGCCTGATTTGATATAGATAGTGTTCAATGTGTTTTTGTGTGGAAGAACTAATAGGTACAAACCGCTGCTTGTTGCCCTTTCCAGTAACTTTTATAAAACCCTCTTCAAAGAACAGGTCAGAAAGCTGAAGGTTGACCAATTCTGAAACGCGAAGACCACAACCATACAAGGTTTCTAGCATAGAACGGTTGCGTTCCCCTTCCGGTTTTGATAGGTCAATAGCAGCAATAAGCATATCAATATCTTCTTCAGAGAGTGTATCAGGCAATTTGCGACCTATTTTTGGTGATTCTATAAGCTCCAAAGGGTTTTCATTGCGATAATCTTCAAAAACAAGGTAATTGAAGAAACTTCGCAAGCCTGAAATAATGCGCGCTTGTGTACGCGGTTGTACTTCTTTCGCTATTACATAGATGAATTGTTGGACAGTTTCATCTGGAATAGTTATAGGTGAATGTTGTATTTGATGTTCTTCAAGATAAGAAACCAGGCGTTTAATGTCTAAAATATAGTTGTGTACGGAGTTGATAGAAAGCCCTCTTTCAATTTTTAAATAATGCTCATAGTCTTTAATAGCATACCCCCATTTCATAATGGATAAATATACATAATAAACCGATTATCCTTTATCTTACAAAATAGAATATATATTCTTAAATAAATGCCAAACAAAACTTATTTTATTTTAATAAAAAAGATATATTTGCAGCTTAATTATTAAAAATAACTACATGAAAAAACTATTATTTCTTGCTGTAATGATTGCTTTTGGAGCAACTTCAGCTAATGCACAATTTAAAGCAGGGTTTGGTTTAGGTTATGCTTTTCCAACCGGGGATATAACTGATTTCGCAGATGGAGGTATCTCTGGGTATGGGGAAATTGGTTATGGAATTAACGAGAATTTTGATATTTCTTTATTGTATCAGGGGGATTTCCTGATAGGAGCCGATGTTTCAGGGGGATCTCTTGAAAATATAACTATGAGTAGCTTTTTGGCCAATGCACGCTACTTTTTTGGAGTAACTAAATTCAAGCCTTATGTTGGATTAGGGCTTGGTTTTACTGATATAAGCCAAGATGATCTTGCTGGTTTTTCGGGGTCAGGTGTTGATGAATCTAATTTTGGAATTCGCCCTTCCGTAGGGTTTAAATATGGCGTGTTAAATGTTAATGCAGCCTATCTAAGTGCTGGTAAAATTGAAGACACAACTGTTAGTGATTTTACTATCAATGTTGGGTTGTTATTTACTTTTGGGGTTAAATAAGAATTAATAGACTGATTTAAAAGCAGAAAGGAAAAAGAATCTTTCTGCTTTTTTGTTTTATAAAAATCTTTCATATGGGTTGTTCAATTTCCATAAAAATGTTTTAATTTCGCTTTATTAATCTAAAAACATCTATTTATGAAAAAGTTATTATTTTTTGCTGCTTTTGCTGCTTTTGCCTTTGTACAAACTGCTAACGCACAACGTGAAGGGTTTAGTTTAAAGGCAGGTTATAACAATGTCAATATAGACATTGATGGTTTAGGGTCTGATAGTGAGGGGGGCATCTATTTTGGCGCAGGCTATCAATTTTCTTTAAGTGAAACCTTTGACTTTGAACCTTCTGCATTGTTTAGTATTGTAGAAGATTTGAATGCATTGTATGTACCAATGATGTTCAAGTATTATGTTGCTGATAAAATAAACCTGCAAGGCGGGCCACAGATCAACTATATTTTAGAAGATGATGTTGATGATGGTAAATTTGGAATTGATCTTGCTGGAGGTGTTGGTTTTGATTTTACATCAAATTTCTCTGCTGAAGTACGTTATGGGTTTGAAGTAATCCGTGATTTAGATGATGTTAACATAAACACATTCACCATAGGGATAGGATATCGTTTTAACTAATTTTCTAAAATATAGAAGATTTTGGCGGGGGTAATATACCCCCGTTTTTTTATGTTTTAATTTTTGATACTTTTACGAAAACTGTATGCAATGAAGCTAATTATTATAAATGGGCCTAACCTGAACCTTCTAGGGAAAAGGGAACCTGAAATCTATGGACATGAAACATTTGATGACTTTTTCAGGGAATTACAATTTTCTTTTAAAAATGTGGAATTGGAGTCTTTTCAATCAAATATAGAAGGAGAGTTGATTGATAAAATTCAGGAAACTGGCTTCAGCTATGATGGTATCATTTTGAATGCGGCTGCTTATACCCATACCTCTGTGGGGATTGGAGATGCAGTAAAAGCAATAACGGCCCCAGTTATAGAGGTACATATTTCCAATACTTTTTCACGGGAAGATTTTCGGCACCAATCGTATATTTCCCCTCATGCCAAAGGCATTATTATTGGTTTTGGCCTACAAGGTTATGTACTTGCCGTTAAAAGTTTTATAGATGAATAACTTCACCGTAAGCATCTGCCACCGCTTCCATAACAGCTTCACTCATCGTAGGATGTGGGTGCACAGATTTTAGCACTTCATGACCTGTAGTTTCTAGCTTTCTCGCCACAACGGCTTCAGCAATCATATCGGTAACTCCGGCACCAATCATATGACAGCCCAGCCATTCACCGTATTTGGCATCAAAAATCACTTTTACGAAACCATCGGCATTGCCTGCTGCTTTTGCTTTTCCGGATGCTGAAAAAGGAAACTTTCCGATTTTTAAATCATACCCTTTTTCTTTTGCTTGCTTTTCAGTAAGCCCTACGGATGCTACTTCTGGCATGCAATACGTACACCCAGGAATATTTCCATAATCTAATGGATCTACATGCATTCCGGCAATTTTTTCTACACAAAGGATTCCTTCAGCAGAGGCTACATGCGCAAGTGCTTGTCCGGGAGTTACATCGCCAATGGCATAATAACCAGGAATGTTCGTTTGGTAATAATCATTGACCAATATTTTATCACGGTCTGTTGCAATACCAACATCCTCTATCCCAATATTTTCAATATTTGTTTTAATGCCTACAGCAGATAATAAGATATCAGCTTCTAAAACTTCTTCTCCTTTTTTTGTCTTTACGGTAGCCTTTACCCCTTTTCCAGAAGTATCCACCTTCGTAACTTCAGCATTGGTCATAATCTTAACCCCTGCTTTTTTAAAGCTTCGTTCCAGTTGTTTGGAGATATCTTCATCTTCCACAGGAACAATATTGGGCATGTATTCTACTACCGTCACTTCAGTTCCCATGGAGTTATAAAAATAAGCAAACTCAATGCCGATGGCACCGCTTCCCACAACAATCATTTTTTTAGGCTGTTTAGGCAAAGTCATAGCCTCTCTGTAGCCAATCACTTTTTTGCCATCCTGTGGGAGGCTTGGTAATTCGCGAGACCGTGCACCAGTAGCAATAATAATATGATCGGCACTATATTCGGTAATTTTTCCGTCTTTATCCTTAACATCAATCTTTTTTCCAGGTTTTATTTTACCAAAACCTTCCAACACATCAATTTTATTTTTTTTCATTAGGAATTGAACACCTTTGCTCATTCCATCAGCAACATTGCGGCTTCGTTTTACGACTGCATCAAAATCTTTGCCATATTCTTTGATTGTTAAGCCATAATCGTTGGCATGTTTTAGGTATTCAAAAACCTGTGCTGATTTGAGAAGTGCTTTTGTTGGGATACACCCCCAATTTAAACATACACCTCCCAGATTTTCTTTTTCTACCACAGCGGTTTTTAACCCTAATTGGGATGCCCGAATAGCTGTAACATACCCCCCGGGGCCACTTCCTAAAACAATTACGTCATATGTACTCATGAGTATAAAATTTAGTATCTAATTTTTGAGGCTACGAAGTTACATAATATGTTTTTAAAGACTATATTTATAAAACAACAATTATTTATTAGATCTTTTATTTTATTGTTTTTTTATATTCCGAAGGAGTCATGCCTGCAAATTTTTTAAAAGCATCATTAAAGGTCGATTTTGATTTAAAGCCTGCATCAAAAGCAATGGCCAGCATGGTTGCTTCTGGATTTTCTTTTAGTAGGTTTTGGGCTTCCTTGACCCTATAAGAATTAACAAAACCATAAAAATTCATACCGGATAGCTGATTCATTACCTGACTCAAGTATTTATCATTAATTCCGGCTTGTTTTGATAAATCATTCAATGTAATATCGGGGTCAAGATGAGGCCGTTTCTCTTGCATAAAATGCTTCAGGGTATTCAATATTTTTTTAGCTTCATTTTCTTTAATAGCACTTTTTTTGTACTTGTTTTCGTGGGAGGGGACTTTTTTTATAACTCCCGAAAATATTTCGGGTCTCATAAGGATATTATAACTAATCCCATATATAAAAACAACAAGCATTAAATTGAATAACTTATCTGCTACCCCAAAGGGGTCAATTTCAACCTTTAAATTAATTAAAAAAATCACCGTATAAATGATCCATACAAATACGTTGAAATACATGAAAAATACCAACCATTTTAAATTTATAAATCTAATTTCAGAGAAATTTTCAAGTAAATATGCCTGATATGATTTTAGCATTTTTATTGAAAGAAAATTGTATATAATGATTTGAATACATGCAAGCCCCCATATTAAAACTAGATTTGTTGGCAATCCCTCAGCCTTTATCTTATTTAAGAATTCAATTTTTTCACCTGAGCTACTTAAATAATGCGGCAAGAAATAAAGTAGAATTAGGGCTCCAGGTAAGAAATGTAGCCATTTTTTATAATTAAGATTATAAGTGGCTGTTAATTCTATAGTATATAAATAGGTGAGGGGCCCAAACAAAAAAATAGGAATAAACGCAATCCCTATAAGGTGTGAAAAATCATCAGGATTTGTTTGGTAAAGCACAGGAACAGCAATATAAAAAGCAAATGATAAAATTAAAGCCGCAAGCAATCGATTTGCCTTAATATTCCCTCTAATATGTGTCAACAAGAAAAAACTAATAAAAACTCCTTGTCCGGCCCCTAACAATAATAATTGGTTCATAGCGAAAATATTAACGTAAAAATAGCCAAATATTCCCTAAAATAAGACCTAGCGTATCGGCTCGGTCGAGAAAAACAATAATAATATTTTACTTCGTACCAAATAATAATCAAAAGTATATGAAATCGAATTATTCATTATTGTTTTTAGCTATTTTAGGAATAGCTTGTAATCAGGAGTATAAGCAGAAAATAAACTATCCGGAAAGTAAACAGATAACCCATTACGATAGTTACCATGGAGATGAAGTAGCCGATCCATATCAATGGTTGGAAGCTATGGATAGCCCGGAGACTAAGAAATGGGTTGAGGAACAAGATAAGTTGTTACAAGAATATTTAGAAGGGCCTATTCGAAATAAGATTAAAAATCAATTAAAAAAATATGTAGATTATGATAGTTACTCAAATCCTATAAAAAGAGGAGAAAGTTATTATTTCACGAAAGTGTCAGTAGGAGCATCGGAACCAAAAATTTATGTGCAAAAAGGAGCGGAACCTGAAGAGTTGCTATTAGATCCAAAATTCGATAATGAAGATGTCCGAATTGCCAATAGAGGAGCCAATCCCGTATTAACAATGAGCATGGATGGCCAATGGTTGACATATAACGTTTCTGAAGGGGAGCAGAGATGGTATGAATTAAGGACTTATAATATAGCAAATAGAAGTAATGGGGAAATTGTGAAAGGATTGCATCAAATAGGAGGGAGCCCGGTATGGAAAAAAAGCGAAGGAT
This sequence comes from Leptobacterium meishanense, assembly GCF_037645805.1. Taxonomy (NCBI): domain Bacteria; kingdom Pseudomonadati; phylum Bacteroidota; class Flavobacteriia; order Flavobacteriales; family Flavobacteriaceae; genus Leptobacterium; species Leptobacterium meishanense. The sequence continues at coordinate 90,783 of NZ_JBBEXE010000006.1, read as the reverse complement.
TTTATTATAGTAAATTTAAAACTCCTGAAAACAAAGAAACATTATCAAATCCAACCGGAAATGCGGCTATTTATTATCACAAGATCGGAACAGAACAATCAGAAGATGTACTTACATTACCGTCTAATTTTATAGGAGAAGATTGGCTATATACGCCGAAGGTTAGTAGAGAAGGGAATTATTTGATTATTGAAGCTAGGGAAGGAAGTAAAGTTACCAATAGAATATATTACACTAAGATTGATAATACTACTTCAATAACTCCACTTTTTATAGAAGACAATGCGAATTATTTGTTTTTAGGGAACACAGGAAATCATTTTTTCTTTTACACAGATTTGAACGCTCCAAATGGCAGGGTAATAGGGGTAGATATCACTAAAAAAGAAAATAATGGTATTTATGAGATTATCCCTGAGTCAAAAGAAGCTATAGGAGCAGGTAGCTTAACAGGAGGTAATGCTATTGGCTTTTTTGCCGATAAATTTGTTGTCAAATACACTAAAGACGGAGAGCCGTTAATCAAGGTTTTTGATATAAAAGGAGAATATCTGTATTCGCCAATTTTACCTGTTGGAGGTTCTGTATGGGGAGGTTTTACAGGAGAGCAAGATGATACGGAAGTATTTTATAATTTCTTAGGATTAATTGACCCAAGCTCCATATATAAATTAGATTTAGGTTCAGAGAAGGTAGCTGTCTTTAAACGTTCTTTAAAATCCCTGAAAGCAGAAGACTATGCAGTTGAAAAGGTTTTATATACAAGTAAGGATGGGGCTAGAGTGCCTATGTTTATAACCTATAAAAAAGGGCTTAAAAAGGATGGTTCTAACCCCGGATTTATATATGGATATGGTGCACTCGGATGGGTATCATTTATTTGGTTTCAAGAGCATGTTATAACTTGGTTGGAAATGGGAGGAGTTTATGCACAACCAGGAATACGGGGAGGAGGAGAATACGGACTTGAATGGCACGAGGCAGGTAAAAAGCAGCATAGGCAAAATGCTATTGATGATTATGTGATGGCATCTAAATGGCTTATTGAAAATAAATATGTTCATCCTAAAAAATTAGTAGCTAATGGAGGAAGTATAAGTGCTAGTTTAGTAGGGGCTGCTATTAATCAAAATCCTGAATTGTACGGAGCTAGCGTTATTGACAGGCCGGCAATGGATATGCTAAGGTATCCTAAATTCACAGGAGCAAATCATTGGATACAAGAATTGGGCTCTCCAGATATTGAGGAAGAGTATGAAATATTAAAGTCGTACTCTCCATATCATAATATTAAAGAAGGGACATGTTATCCTCCAATGCTTATCATGATAGGGGATGAGGATGATACAACCCCACCTTTACACGCCTATAAATATACCGCAGCGTTACAAACAAACTCTACATGTGAAGAGAACCCTATACTATTGAAAATGATGTATGGAGCAGCACATACCTTTGGTACTACGAAAGAACAAAGGCTCGATTCCAGAACTGACGAGCTTACTTTTCTAGTGAAGGTATTGGGAATAGATCTAAGTGTTGATTAATAAAAAGGAAGCTATTTTTCGGATGGATTGATGTATTCATCCGTAAAATGCTTTCTTTCTTTTTTTTGGCTGAATTTTCCCGTGTTATAATTCTCAGACTGCCCTTTCGGAACGGAGAGTGATTGCCAATTGTTTCCTTTCAATATTTTAGCAATATAAATGAGCTGACCTATGTGATAAGGGTAATGAGCCAGTTGCCTATTGATAGCCTCTACCACAGTATGCCCTTGATTTCGAATATAGATAATCTTATCAAAATCTTCAGGGTTTAAGGAATTTAAGGCAGAAAACAAGCAATTCCATCCCTGTTCCCAATGCGCCATCATTTCTTCTTTTGAAGCGTAGGTATCCTCAAATTCATCATCACGGTTACGCCATTCTTTTTCACCATCTTCGGTGAGGAAATTGGTCCATCTGCTCAACATGTTCCCCGCAATATGTTTTACAATAATGGCAATACTGTTGTTTTCCTCGCTACTCTGCCAATGGATGTTGTCATCTGTAAGTAGTGCCAGTGTTTTATTCCCTAATGATTTATAGTATTGAAATAGCTTAAGGGCACTATCCAAATAATTTTCATGCATCATTTTTTGTGTTTTTAAAATTAAGGCTAGCTGAATTAACACAATATCGCTGTCCTGTTTCAGTAGAGCCATCGTCAAAAACATGCCCTAAATGGCTACCGCAATTCGCGCATACGATTTCGGTTCGTATTATTCCATGTGATTTGTCTATACGATATTCAATAGTACCTTCCATGGCATCGTCAAAAGAGGGCCATCCGCAATTGCTTTTAAATTTAGCACCACTCTCAAAAAGCTGCGTTCCACATCCTTTGCAAGTATAGCTACCATCATCAAAATGGAGATTGTATTTTCCGGTATGTGGGTATTCCGTCCCTTTTTGCCTCAACACACGATATTCTTCATTGGAAAGTTGAGCTTTCCATTCTTCTTCGGTTTTTGATATAGGATATTTATTAATTTTCATTTTTTGCAGGAATAAAATTTAAGGAGACTGAATTTACACAATGGCGTTTTCCGGTAGTATTACGTGGCCCATCATCAAAAACATGGCCCAAATGCCCGCCGCAAGAGGCACATAATACTTCAGTACGTGTCATTCCTAACGAGGTATCAATTTTATATTCAATATTTTCATCGTATCCACGGTCAAAAGCTGGCCATCCGCTCCCGCTATCGTATTTGTATTCCGATTCATACAATTTTGTACCACAAGCAGCACATACATACGTGCCTTCTTCATAAAATTTATTATAGATTCCTGTAGTTGCCCTCTCGGTACCCTTTTGGCGCAACACATAATATTCCATGTTTGACAATTGCGCTTTCCATTCCTCATCAGGTTTAGATACTTTATAGGTTTTTTTTTCTTCTGTTTTTTCTTTTTTTTTCTGAGCATTGCCATTACAGTTGAAAATTAATGAAAGAGTGATTAATAAAGCGATTTTTTTCATACTCCTTTTAAGTTTTGATAAAGTTACAAATTGTAAGGGCGAAACTATTTTAAATAACTCTTAATTTTTAAGGTGATATTACCAATTTAAAATGTTAAACCTCACAAGCTTCCATAAGCTTGTGAGGTTTAACAAATCACTTTTTGTTCCTGTACCCCTGGGTACAGACAAGAGAACTATTTTAGTTTTTTAATTACTAGCAGCAACAACTTCAGCAGATAAACCACTTAAATCTGGGCGATAGACCCATAATTCCGTTTCGCTTCCATTTGTGGCATCATACCATTCTTTTAAGAATGTATCCCATGACCCTTCGCCATACATCTCCCCATATTTTTTGGGAAACTCATGATCATCAGACATCCATGAAGATTTCTCAAAAAACCAAACAAGCGCAAGATCCCTACCTTCTTTGGTACTTCCCATTTCATTGGTATAAACACCATACGTTTCATTTGGAATTTTTTCTGCATACACTTTTTTAACTTTTGCAATTAAATCCATGGCTTCTTTTCCCTTTCCTCTTTTTATGTCAAAAAAAGTAATAAGAAGTTTATCCAATTTAAAATCTTTATGGATCCTGGAATGCTTATCATTGGTCTTCCAATAAGAGGTATGTACCTCAGCTTTTAATGTGGGTTCTACATTGGCAGCCCAATCGTCATTATGCCCATTCTCATCTTGTGGACGGGTATCCATAGAGGACCATGTAGAAGGCATGGACCAAATATATTTTCCTGAATTGGGCCCCGAAGCTATCCAATAGACCCTGCATCCATATGCATCTTGATTGTGAAACTTTTTGTTGTGGTAGGCAACGGCTTTTTCAAATTGCTTTGATTTTCCCGGCTGTACGGTAAGCATCACATTTTCAAAAATAACAGCCTCTTGATTGTCTTGTGCATTGGTAATAAATGATAGCAACAATGCGATGAAAAATAATTTTCTCATGATTATAATTGGTTTATTGGTTACTTACTTTGGTTGTTTTTAGCAATATATAGAATAAAGAAGATGGTCGTAGTGGAGGGGAAGTTTAAATATACATATAATTAACTATAAATCAAATATTAAAAAAACAAAAAGATTGTTTAGAGATCAACTCTAAACAATCTTGGTATATAAAAATTGTATTGAATTAGGTTACCTTCGAGAGATAACATCACTGTTTTTAATATCCAGTGCATTCATTACGTCACTAAGACTACTGAGATTTATATTGGGGTCTTCTGCAAATTCAGCGGGAACGACGGCTATTCTAAATATTTGATTTTGTGTAAATGCTGCCGGGGCTATATTTAAGTCAAAATTAGCATCCAAAAGTATCAATACGTCAAAAAAGGTATTGTTAAAAGTATATTGTAGAAGACCTCCATTTACAAAAAATGTTTGTGGTAACGGTGTCCATACATCTGCGGTACCGCCATTTCCATCATCTACAACATCTTCTAAAAGGTATACCAGTACGATATCTGACTCAAATACTTCTATGGAAGTAGGAAAATCAAAAAATAATGAAAAATCATTAGCGGCATTGAAACTGCCTTCTACCTCAAAAACACTTCCTAGGATATTGATTCCCGGAAGCCCTTCTGGTCCTGGAGGTCCTGGATCGCCTTCACAGGCAACAAAAAAGAAAACGAGGGTAGGCAAGATAAATCGTATACTATTTTTCATAATGCAAAATTTTAAGTGTTAGTTATATACTTATGGATGTTTTCAATAACTGTGCCATTTCCTAAAATCTTTCGGTGCCCTAAATTTTTTGTAGTAAATAATTGGCTGTTTTTCAGGTTTTCGTGAATGTGTATCGCGGCGCTTACCGGAACTTCTTCATCATGTTCATCATGAACGACTAACACAGGGATGGTTACCTTCTTAGCAGCATAACTCGCTGAATAGTCATTCATTCGTTCTCCAAATTGATTTTCAAAATAATTTCGCATTCGCTCACTGATCTCAGGTTTAAGCCCTAATTTATGTACAAAATCGTCCATAATATCCGTGACAATATCACCACTTCCTATGGTAACAACTTTCCGAAGTTTCAAACCTCTTTTGATGGCATTTAGAATAGTCATCCCACCAAGTGAATGCCCTATGGCAATATCAAAAGGCCCATACTTTTCATCCAAATACAGCGCAGCTTCCATAAACTCTTTCATATGGGTAGTTTTCCCCGAAGCTTTTCCATGGGCAGGGGCATCAAAACTGATAGTCTGATACCCTGAATCTAAGAGCATATCGGCTATTTTGACCAATTGGGTTCCGCGTCCACTCCATCCATGGATTAACAATGCTTTTTTTGTACCACTACCATAGTTGTACACTACTATTTCTTTATGGTTTTGTGGTACAATCAGTTTTTCCTGTCTACTTTGTTGGTCCATATGAGATTCCCTTTTTGGTATTTTATACTTAAAAGGGGTCATAAATAATTTAGCGGCGTACCTGGTAGCCAAGGATATTGAAATAAACTGTAAAAACTTTCCTGTATAGCGAATCCATTTTGGGACTTCTAAAGTCTGTCGGTAAATATCATTGCCTTTTGGGATAGCCATATTTGTAAGTACTATTGAATTGCAATTTACATATTTTTGAACCTTTCTTTTCAGATCAGTAAAAAGCTAAATTAGAAAGAGTGATTATTAAAAAAAGATTTCTAAATATATTTTATATAGTAATATGTTTAAGAAACAATATTTTGTATTTTTAATCAAATAAATTAGATATTTACTATGAAAAAAGGAGCATCATATTTACTGATTTTAGCTTTTATTATATCATGTAAAACCAATCCGTTTACTGGTAAAAAAACATTAAACTTTGTAAGTAACAGCCAGTTGTTTCCCACATCATTCCAGCAATACAATCAAGTACTTGATGAAAGTAACGTAATAAAGGGAACCTCAGATGCTGCTTTAGTGAAAAAGGTAGGTGCGCGCATTGCATCAGCAGCAGACCGTTGGTTAACAGCCAATGGCTACCCCGGTTATTTAAAAGACTATCGTTGGGAATACAATTTAATAAAAGATGATCAAGTAAATGCGTGGGCCATGCCCGGAGGGAAGATCGCTTTTTATACAGGGATTTTACCCATCACAAAAACCGAAACTGGTTTGGCTGTGGTTATGGGACATGAAGTGGCACATGCCTTGGCTGACCATGGAGCGCAGCGAATGAGTGCAGGTACATTACAACAATTAGTTGGTGTGGGTGTAGCTGCAGCGACTAGTGAAAAATCAGCGGAAGCCCAGAATGCTTGGTTGCAAGCCTATGGTATTGGTACACAGGTAGGAGTGATGCTCCCTTTTAGCCGAAAACATGAAAGTGAAGCAGATGCCATTGGTATACAAATTATGGCCATTGCAGGGTACAATCCGTATGAAGCTGCCGAACTATGGAAAAGAATGAAAGTGAATAGTGGAGGGCAAGCACCTCCTGAGTTTTTAAGCACACACCCGTCTAATGAAACGCGTATTCAAAATTTGACTGCGTTAGCACCAAAAGCAGTGGAAGAAGCCAAAAAATTTGGAGTGACTAAATTCCAATAACAACAATTGTCATTTGGAGTAAAAATAAATGTTTAAATTAGGAGCTGTTCATAAATCAATGAACAGCTTTTTTAATTACATCTATGGCATCATTTGTAACAACAACCGCGCTACCAAAAGGAAGTAAAAAACTGCTCAACGCATGGGCTTTCTATGACTGGGCCAACTCTGTTTATAGTTTGGTTATTGCATCGGCAATTTTCCCGCTCTTTTACGGAGCTCTTTTTAGGGAGGCCAATATTGAAAAAATTGAAATTTTTGGAGGGCTCATTACCCGCGCACCATTAATCAGTTACGTAACCGCTGCTGCATTTTTAGTGGTTTCGTTTCTTTCCCCTCTATTATCAGGAATTGCCGATTACACAGGAAACAAACGAATTTTCATGAAGTTTTTTTGTTACCTGGGAGCTGTTTCTTGTATTGGTTTGTATTGGTTTTCTCTGGAAAATATTTATTTCGGATTGATATGTTACTTTTTAGGGCTTATTGGTTTTTGGAACAGTTTGGTATTCTACAATTCATATTTACCAGACATTGCCTATGCAGAGCAACAAGACAGTATCAGTGCTAAAGGTTTTTCATTGGGCTATATAGGTAGTGTTATTTTATTGATCGTTAACCTTATCATGATTTTAAAATATGAATGGTTTGGTTTTGATGGAGCAGGGATGCCCACCAAGTTAGCATTTGTAATGACGGGTGTTTGGTGGATGGCTTTCAGTCAATATACATTTTATTACCTTCCAAAAGGGCACGATCAGGGTAAAAAAGCCACAAAAAGGGTTATTCTTAAGGGGTTTAGGGAATTAAAAGGCGTGTGGCACCGGTTGGGAGAGTCCCCTAAACTGAAAAGGTATTTAGGAGCATTTTTTGTGTATAGCATGGCGGTACAAACAGTAATGCTTATTGCAACCTATTTTGGGGAAGAAGAACTGGCTTGGGGAAGTGACAGTGAACGCACTATGGGCCTTATAGTCAGTATTTTATTAATTCAACTGGTAGCTGTTGTAGGAGCCACATTAACTTCTAAGGCTTCCTTTAAATATGGTAATATAAAAACGTTGATAGTTATTAATGCCATATGGGTGTTGATATGTATTTATGCGTATTTCATCAAAACACCACAGCAGTTTTATATTGCTGCCGGATTTGTGGGCATGGTGATGGGGGGTATACAAGCATTATCGAGGTCTACCTATTCAAAATTCCTTCCAGAAACAGAAGATACGACATCGTTCTTTAGTTTTTATGATGTAGCTGAAAAGATAGGCATCGTTATCGGAATGTTTTTATATGGGTTTATAGCACAGCTTACGGGAAGTATGCGAAATTCGGTCATCTTCTTAGGCGTATTTTTTGTTCTTGGGATAGTGCTTTTATTTAGAATACCAAAATATACACAGGCTTCATAAATGAAGCCTGTGTATATTTTAAAATTATTAAGATTCTAGGAGTTTCTCAAAAAAGTCCCTGTCTTCTTTACCAAGTATTTTTTCCATTAGGCTTAAAAATTCGTCTGTAGTCTCAGTTTTATCAGCAATTCTGGCTTTCAATAAGGATATCATTTTTTCTCTACCAATGCGTTTTTCCAATTCCATAAGGAGTACAAAACCTTTAATGTAATAAACACTAAAAGCATTTTCTGAAAACATGGTGTTTCCTTTTATTGGAGGCAAATCTTCGGCTCTTTTTTTGTAGATAGACAAAAGACGGTCATATTCTTCAGGGCTGTCATATTCTTCTATGACCATGAACATGGCATAATTGGCAAATGACTCACTCAACCATGGATCATTTACATGTTCTTCTTCTTTTTTCCACCAAAAATGACCTATTTCATGCGCTAAATCCCCGTAGGTATCAAAGTCCGGACCGGTTACCATCATATTATTTCTGGCAAATTGATAACCAATTTGATCTTGTGTAGTGTTGCGCAATGCCACTCTATAATTGGTTATTGGTTTTTCAGTACCAAAAGTGTTGTTATATAGTTGAATACTTTTGAATACTTTGGTGTTCATGGAATTGAGGAGCGAATCAGAAACCTTTTCTGAGGCAAAAAAATCAATTTTAATTCCATCTTTTTCACTTTCCCAGAACCGCATATCTTTCCCAATTAAGAGAAAAGCTTCAAAAGTGGGTCTAGTGTTTGTTACTTTATAGGAGCCATCAGCCAGTTCTTTAATCTCTGAATCCATGTATGAAACGAACGAATAACGATTGTCGAGATTTTTTATATGAATATTTGAAATAAATTTATCATACATGCTACCGTAATGCGGGTACCAGTACCTGTCAAGGTTAAGCTCGATCCAATCGGAATCAATGTAATTCATCTCAGAGAGGTCTATTTCATAGTCAAAAGTTACTTTTATATCATCACCTGCTTTTACAGGCTTATCAAGGTGTAACCATAAGTTAGGATCGTAATTTGTTTCTACAAATTCGTAAGACGTTAAATTTTCCACTTGAATGGAATTGATTTTAAATTTTGGATGTAACAAAAAAGGAAGGGAATCCATCTGCTTTTCTGCATTGTAATGATTAAACTCTGCATGGATAATCAGATTATTCCCATTAAAGTCCAGTGTAATGTCAAGAAGGTCCTCTTTTTGTTCTTTGTTGCAACTTATCAGAACGAGCGCGATAAAAAGTAATGTTAGAATCTTATTCATAATAAATAGGGTTGATGGTTATAATTTTATAAAATTTTATTCGCCAAATTTAGAGGCGTAATTGCTTTTTTTTAAAAAATCACTAGCATTTTCAAGCTCAAGGATATCGCGGATGGCTTTAGCCTTATCAGAGGTGTTATTATAGTAATGTTCTACGATCTTATAACCCATATAGTATCCAAGGTCTGCTGGTTTATCTTTGGCATTGACACTGTTGTACATCCAATCTTTAACAGCTTCTTTTTCATACATAACTTCTTTAAATTCCTTCCAAAGTTCAGCTTCTCTTTTATTGGCCCATTCATGGATATGGCTGTTGTTGAAGTTTCCTCCCGAAATTAATTTGCTTATAAAATCAGCAGCCCCTTCTACAATGGCATTGGATAATAGGTCGGGTAACGATCCACTGGGTTTTAATTTCTGATTGTAGTGAATGGACTCATGAGCCGTTACATAGGAAATGTTTTCTATGGGCTTAATGACTGAATTATGCCAATCACTCAGTATTTCAACAGGGGTTTCCTCCGTTCTTCCATACATTTCAGTACCAATCAAAAGTCCTTCATCTGATATGGTACCGCCTGAATTTAGTATTCCTATTACGAAATACGTGTTTGGAAAGACAGCTTCCGGATAGATGTTATCAAATTTTCTGTATGCATCCCTGATGGCTTCAGTGTGTTTTGTAACCGCTAAGGTACTTTCCCTTGCAGAAAGGTAGTAATCTATATATTTTTCAATTTGATTGGTGAATTGGAGCGAATCCCTAAATTTCCATTCTGCAAATTGCTTTAGCCCTTCACTCCCTTTTTTTAAGTAATAGGTATCAAATATAGTTACGGCATCTTCTTTTAGTTGTTGTTTTTCTGTGTCATACGCTTTATCAAATGCATTCCAAAAATTATCCACATCACTGGTAACTAATAATGCTTTATTGGGATCTTTATTGACATTTCTTGTTTGAGGATTTTTTATATCCTCAGTTGCGGTTTTTGTTTCCGGTTTACAGTTTATCAGCAAGTAAGGGAAGATAATAAGAAATAAGAGCTTTTTCATTTTTGTGTATTTTTCCAAAACTATGAAAAATAGTATAAAAAAACAGACTGGATAAAAACTTCCAGCCTGTTTTATAAAAGGATTAATCATTTTTACGAATAGTTCCCGAGCCTGTAGCTTTGGAATCTACTTTATCAGGGTTTCCTTTATAGGTAACTTCTCCTGAACCCACTACGCGTGCTTTTAAAGAACTTGTGCTGTGTACTCTAGCATCTCCAGAACCTGCTACAGAAACCTCTACGTTATCTGCAACTAGCTCAAAAGCATGAACATCTCCCGAGCCTGCCACACTGCAATCAAAATTAACAGCTTTCCCGCTTAGTTTTAAATCTCCAGAACCTGCAACGCTTCCTTTAATATCGGTTGCTTCAATCTGTATGTTTATATCTCCGGAACCCGCTACACTTGCTTTAAAAGAATTGGTTTTAATAGGGTTTTTAGAAACAATATCTCCTGAGCCCGCTAGAGAAACGGCAGAAATCTCTCGAAAAGGAACAGTTACTTGTATTTTTTTATTTCCGGAAGGTCGGAGGCTATACCCTTTTTCTGTTTTAATTTTAAGTTTTCCATCTTTTACTTCCGTTTCAATATGAGGTATAAGGTTTTCTTCCGCTTTTATGGTCAACTTTCCTTCACTTCCAGACACAAGTGTTACATCCATAGATCCTGCGACACTAATGCTTTCATAATTTCCTACGTTCCGTTCTTTGGTAACTTCATTTCCATTACCTTTTACTTTTTTATCCCCCCATTGTGCATTGGCATTGGCGAATACTAATAAACTTAAGCTTAATACGATTAGTTTTTTCATTTTTATTGTTTTAAGTGAATTGATTGATTTAATTTTTAATTAATTTAACCCCTCCGTAATTGGAATCTATAAGAAGTTTATTCCCTGAATTTTTAGAACCAATGGTGCCTTCATAGTATTTTTTATTGTGTTCTTCTTTTTTAATGTTAAAAGAAACATTGCCTTCTGTTTTCAGGCTGGCATAATCTAGTTGGATATTGAAACTGGCACTATATCTGGGAGCATACCCTATTTTTATATTGGTATACCCTGATTTAATTTGAATGTTTTTGGCATCTTCAGATAATTCAACAATCTTTAACGAGCCAAAATCAGATTTATATTGCAAGTTCCCATCAATAGTACCAAACTCTGTGGTCAAATAGCTTGATTTTCCTGTAATATCAGAAGCCTTTTCTATAGCTAGTTTTCCATAGTCGCAACTGTATTCAATAGCATTCACTTTTTCTATAGCGGAATTGGTATAATCAGCTTTTAATGATAAATTTTCAACAGCATCAAGTGTAAAACTTGAATAATCTGCATGGATAGCTCCACTTTTCATATAGTCGATAGTACTGCTTGTAGTATAGTCAAAAGAAAGCGTATTTTCATCTGCTAATAATTCTCCGATGTCTAATTTACCATAGTTACATTTTATAGAGGCTTTCCCACGTAATTTATCTAAGGAAATACTTCCATAGTTGTTTTTGAGTTCTACATTATTGGTAATGGGGACTTTTATGGTATAATTGATTTCCATATTCACATTATTCCCTCTCCAATTTTTTGTGCTGCCAAATGTTGTTTTAGCAGCAACTAGAACCCTGGAAAATTCAAACTCAACATCAATGGCATCCAATCGTTTTTGGACTTTTTTTTCATCATTCCCGTTCACCTTTATAGTGACATCAATAACAATGCGGTCTTCATCCCATGAAGTGATGTATAGGTTTCCATAACTGTTATCCACCTTTAAAAGGGCATCCGGTGCTAAGACATTAAATTCTTTGCTTATTTTTTTCTCTTTGGTGTGTTTTCCTTTCCATTTGTTCCCGGCCAATGCAATGGCGGGAACCAAAAGAAATACTACAAAAACATTAAATACGGTTTTTTTCATTTTGTGTAATTTTAAATTGTTTTACTTCTTCAATTTGATTTATAACTTGTTTTAACAGATTAATGCGTGTTTGAAAGTTAGTGATCATTGCATACAGCAATTGTTTACTTTCTCCACTTTTTAAAAGCTCTTCTTCTATGGTTTTATAATCACCTTCTATTTTTTTTAGTTGAACCATAGCATCTGCAACAATTGTCCTTGTATCTTTTGTAGCAGTAGCATCGAGTTTTTCCATTTCTTGTTCTAAGAGTGAAGCGAAATAGAATTGGGTTTTTGCTACTTCAGGAGATAAGCTATTTGTTTGTAGGGAAGAAAAATAACCAATTCCTATACTGATAAGAACGGCAATAGATGCTGCGATAGATAAAGGTTTCCACCAATTCAATTGTGTACGCTTTTTAGGAGGATAATTTTTTAATTTTTCCTGAAAGCGTTCCCTGTGTCCATACTTTGGAGATTCAACATCTAGATTTTTTTGAAGTTGGTCAAACAACTCTTTTATAGTATCTTTTTCCATAATCTTATGTTTCTATCATTTTTTTTCGCAGGCTTTCTTTTGCTCGGGATATCATAGTTCGGCAATTATTGTAGCTGATATTCATGATATCACATATTTCTTCGTAATCATACCCCTCAATTAAATGTAAGGTCAAAGAAACTCTGTAGTTTTCTTTTAAACTTTGCATGGTTTTCAAAACTTTTTGAGCCTTCATTTTGTCTATGTCATGCGCAGTGGCTACATCGCCATCTTCGACCTTGTGAATGATTCTCTCTAATGACGTTTCATTATATTTTTGTTTTATGCGATAATAATGGATGCTGTTATTTATAACAATTCGTTTTAACCAAGAACCAAAAGAACTTTTCTTATCAAAAGAATCGAGCTTTGTAAAAGCACTTAAAAAAGATTCCTGCATTATGTCTTCTGCATCATCATGGTTTTTTACAATTCTATATGCGGTATTATACATAGCGTGATAATAATTGTCATAGATTTTCATTTGTGCTAATTGATTTCCCTTAGCACACTGTACAAGCAACACATCATTATGTAATACTTCTTGGCTCAAAAAGTTAATTGTTTATATTAAAGATGAATTAAAATACAAATTGTTACAGTTTTAAATTGTTTTTTAGAAAAAATCGTTAGAAAGTTTTTATTTATAGTGTTCATTTATTGAATTGGCATAACAATTGTCAAGTTTAGATAGCCCTTAAAAGAAGATAATCGGTTAAAAAACTGGTTTTAAGATAGTTTAGGGCGTATAAAGTGATATCACAAGAAAAAATAAATAGGTTCTTGGTGACACAATGACCTAATAAAATCATATGGCAAAATTTAATCTACTAAATATTGACAATTTGTCACTTCAGGGAATTGATCAAGATTCGGAGTTGATCCCCTTAATGACCCCTGAAGATGAAGAAGAGATGAACAATGAATCCTTACCGGATACTTTACCGATACTTCCACTTCGAAATACAGTATTGTTTCCAGGCGTGGTGATCCCTATCACGGCGGGGCGTGACAAATCCATAAAGCTTATTAAGGAGGCCAATAATGGTAATAAAGTTATTGGTGTAGTATCCCAGAAGGATGAAACGGTAGAAGACCCTTCCATAAAAGATATAAACTCTTTAGGTACGGTAGCCCGCATACTTCGTGTACTACAGATGCCGGATGGAAATACAACTATGATCATTCAAGGGAAGAAAAGGTTTGAGATTAATGAGGTGATGACCACAGAGCCCTATATGACAGCTACGATAAGTGAAGTGCCGGAAGTTAAACCCAAAAAAGGAGACAAAGAGTTTAGAGCTATCATAGACTCCATTAAAGAGTTGGCCTATCAGATTATAAAAGAAAACCCTAACATCCCTAGTGATGCTTCCTTTGCAATAAAAAATATTGAAAGCGATTCTTTTCTTATCAATTTCGTTTCGTCCAATATGGATTTAACGGTAAAAGAAAAACAAGGATTATTGGTAATTAACGATTTACGCAAGCGTGCGTTGGCGACGCTTGAATATATGAACATTGAATTCCAGAAGCTGGAATTGCGAAAGGACATTCAGTCTAAGGTGCGCCATGATATGGATCAACAGCAGCGTGAGTATTTTTTGCACCAACAAATGAAAACCATTCAAGAAGAATTAGGGGGTACAGGGAGTTATGAAGCCGAAATAGAAGAAATGCATGAGCGTGCTGAAGGCAAAAAGTGGGACGCTAAAGTAAAAGAGCATTTCGAAAAAGAATTGGCCAAAATACAACGGATGAACCCGCAAGTGGCTGAATACTCTATCCAGAGAAATTATCTAGACCTGTTTTTAGACTTACCATGGAATGAATATTCAAAAGATAAATTCGATTTAAAAAGAGCGCAGCGTATTTTAGACAGGGACCACTATGGATTAGAAGATGTGAAGCGCCGTATTATAGAATATTTAGCGGTATTGAAACTTCGCGGTGATATGAAATCACCTATCTTATGCCTGTATGGCCCTCCGGGAGTAGGAAAAACATCTTTAGGAAAATCCATCGCAGAAGCACTTGGAAGAGAATATGTACGAATGTCATTAGGAGGATTGCGGGATGAGGCAGAGATACGTGGGCACCGAAAAACATACATTGGTGCTATGCCGGGACGAATTATTCAATCTATAAAAAAAGCAGGGAAATCCAACCCGGTGTTTGTATTAGATGAAATTGATAAACTCAGTAATAGCCATCAGGGAGACCCATCTTCTGCCATGTTAGAAGTATTGGATCCTGAGCAAAACATGGAGTTTTATGATAATTTTTTAGAGATGGGTTATGACTTGTCTAAAGTAATGTTTATTGCTACAGCCAATAACCTTGCTACCATACAACCGGCATTGAGAGACCGCATGGAGATCATTCATGTGACCGGTTATACTATTGAAGAAAAAGTAGAAATTGCTAAGCGTCATCTATTGCCCAAACAATTAAAAGAGCACGGGTTATCTACAAAGGATATGAAAATAGGAAAGCGGGAGCTTGAAAAAATTGTAGAAGGGTACACAAGAGAGTCGGGAGTTCGTGGATTGGAGAAGCAGATTGCTAAAATGGTACGCCATGCTGCTAAATCGATAGCGATGGAGGAAGCTTATAATATCAAAGCTACCGATGAAGATATTGTGAAAATATTAGGCCCTGCACGCTTGGAACGTGATAAGTATGAGAATAATGAAGTAGCAGGTGTAGTGACGGGACTGGCATGGACAAGCGTTGGAGGGGATATCTTATTTATAGAGTCCATTTTATCAAGAGGTAAAGGCAATCTAAATATTACGGGTAATTTAGGGCAGGTGATGAAAGAATCTGCGACGATAGCCATGGAATACATGAAATCAAATGCAGAACGATTGGGTATTGACCCGGAAGTATTTGAAAAATACAATGTGCACATTCATGTACCTGAAGGAGCTACTCCGAAGGATGGACCTAGTGCCGGAATTACCATGCTGACTTCTTTGGTATCATTATTTACTCAGAAACGTGTTAAAAAGAGTTTGGCTATGACCGGTGAAATTACGTTGCGCGGAAAAGTGTTGCCAGTAGGAGGCATTAAAGAAAAAATATTGGCAGCTAAGCGTGCTCGCATAAAAGAAATTATTTTATGTGAAGATAATCGTAAGGACATTGAAGAAATAAAACAAGATTACCTTAAAGGGCTTACATTTCACTATGTTACAGAGATGAGTGAGGTAATAGATATTGCAATTACTAATCAGAAAGTAAAGAATGCCAAAAAACTGTGATGCAAAAGCTAAAAAATCAAAACAAGAACCCGAAGGCATCTTCGGGTTTTGTTGTATTAAAGAAAATATTTTGCGTTAAACCCCGTTTTCAAACAAGATTCATTTACTTTGCAGCATGTGCAGTAAGAGCAGTATATATCTGGTTTTAGTGGTTTCCTTAGCAACAACTGTATCTGCTCAGATAGGAGGACGAAGTACATACCAGTTTCTTAACCTTATATCCTCGCCCCGTCAGGCTGCATTAGGAGGCAAAGTAATCACAAATTATGATTACGATGTCACCCAGCCACTATTCAACCCAGCCAGCATAAACAATGCGATGAGCAATCAACTAGCCCTTAACTATGTTAATTTTCTAGGGGATGTCAACTACGGTTCTGCATCGTATGCTTATATGTGGGATAGGAGGGTGCAAACGTTTCATGCAGGAATTACATATATAGATTATGGGACATTTGATGGAAGAGATGAACTTGGAAATGAACTGGGTGATTTTACAGGAAATGAAGTAGCTATTTCTGTAGGATATGCATTAAATATTCCATGGACTGATCTTTATGTAGGGACTAATGTGAAATTTATTTCTTCCACATTAGATCAATATAACTCCATGGGAGGCGCTTTTGATTTTGGTATTGTGTATAAAAATGAAGAAATACGTTTTAATGCTGCACTAGTAGCTAGAAATATTGGAATACAATTTACTACATATGCAGGACAACAGGAAAAATTGCCTTTTGAGATAAATTTAGGATTTTCCCAAAAGCTTCAGTATGTACCAGTTAGATGGCATGTTACTTTTGAAAACCTTCAATTCTGGAATGTAAACTTTTCAAATCCTTCACGGGAAGAACAATCTATTGGGGGAGCTGCCATTAAAGAATCTGATGGGTTTTTAAGAGAATTGATAAGACACACAATAATTGGTGCTGAATTATTTCCTGATAAGGGATTTAATATCCGGATTGGATATAATTTTAGAAGGGCAGAAGAATTACGAATAGAAGAACAACGCAATTTCTCGGGAATTTCTGCCGGATTTGGTGTAAAAATGAATAGAATCAGATTTAACTATACCTTTGCACGCTATAGTGTTGCAGCAAATACAAGTTTATTTGGTTTAATGATCGACCTTCAAAGAAAATAAATGAAAAAAATTACGATTGCTATTGATGGGTATTCTTCTACAGGAAAAAGCACAATTGCCAAGAGGCTTGCGAAAGAATTAGGCTATATATATGTAGATACAGGTGCAATGTACCGTGCGGTAACCCTTTTTGCTATGGAAAATGACCTAATAGGGGGAAAGCATACAAATATAAACGCATTAGTAAAATTACTTCCCTACGTAAAATTGAAATTTGTATTTAATGAAACATTAGGATACGCAGAAATATATTTGAACGATAGAAATGTAGAAAAAGAAATACGAACGTTAGAAGTATCCAATTATGTGAGTGAAATAGCTACTGTTACAGAGGTGCGGCAAAAACTGGTAGATATCCAAAAGAAAATGGGAAAAGACAAGGGTATTGTAATGGATGGGAGGGATATTGGAACAGTTGTTTTTCCTGATGCAGAATTGAAGTTGTTTTTAACAGCATCTCCTGAAACCCGAGCTGGCCGGAGATATAAAGAGCTTTTAGAAAGAGGGGAAAAAGTAACTTATGAAGAAGTACTAAAAAATATCACGGATCGTGATTATATAGATTCACATAGAACAAATTCACCACTCGTAAAAGCAGAAGACGCTATTGAATTTGATAATTCAGACATGGGATTAGAAGAACAATTTGAACGAGTCTATAATTATACACTTCGGTTAATTGGGAATTAACAAGTTTGATAAAGAATATATAAAAGAAACTTTTCAATTTTCCATAAATCATTTTTTACACAAACACTTGTAAATCAAATAATATAGTGGTAGTTTTGCGCTCCTTTTTTAGCAAGACTCGAAAGAAAAAAGGATATAGCAAACTAAATAACTAACGCTTCTGTGAATATGAGCTTTATCTTTCGACATAGGAACAGAATACAAACTATTCTCAGCAATGGCTGAAGCAAAAACAAAACCAGAAGTTCAGGAAGAGAGAAACCCTGAAGAATTTTTAGCAAACTTTAATTGGCACAATTACGAAGAAGGCATTGACCAAATTGAAGATAAAAAGCTAAAGGAATTTGAAGAACTTGTAGAGAAAAACTTCGTAGATACTACAGATGACGAAGTGGTAGAAGGTACAGTAGTACACCTTACAGACAGAGAAGCAATTATTGACATTAATGCAAAATCAGAAGGTGTTATTTCACTGAATGAATTTCGCTATAACCCTAATTTAAAAGTAGGTGATAAGGTAGAGGTGTTAATCGATGTTCGTGAAGATAAAACAGGGCAATTAGTATTGTCACATAGAAAAGCGCGTACTATAAAAGCATGGGATCGAGTGAATGAAGCCCATGATAAAGGAGAGATTGTAAACGGATATGTTAAATGCCGTACAAAAGGAGGGATGATTGTTGATGTATTTGGCATAGAAGCATTTTTACCCGGTTCTCAAATTGACGTAAAGCCTATCCGCGATTATGATCAGTATGTAGGCAAAACTATGGAGTTTAAAGTGGTAAAAATCAACCATGAATTTAAAAACGTAGTTGTTTCACACAAAGCACTTATTGAGGCAGATATTGAAGAACAGAAAAAAGAAATTATCAGCCAGCTTGAAAAAGGACAAGTGCTTGAAGGTACAGTTAAAAATATTACCACATATGGTGTCTTTATAGACCTAGGTGGTGTAGATGGATTAATCCATATTACGGACCTTTCATGGAGTCGAATTAACCATCCAAGTGAAATTCTTGAATTAGACCAAAAATTAAACGTAGTAATTCTTGATTTTGATGACAACAAGTCACGAATTCAACTAGGGTTAAAACAATTGCAGAAACATCCTTGGGAAGCATTAAGTGATGATCTTAAAGTAGGCGATAAAGTAAAAGGAAAAGTTGTTGTTATTGCAGACTATGGTGCGTTCATTGAAATAACTGAAGGTGTAGAAGGGCTTATCCACGTTTCAGAAATGTCTTGGAGTACCCATTTACGTTCTGCACAAGACTTTGTTAAAGTAGGAGATGAAGTAGAAGCTGTAGTATTGTCCTTAGACAGGGATGAACGAAAAATATCGTTAGGTATCAAACAATTGACACCAGACCCATGGACTGATATTACATCAAAATACCCGGTAGGGTCTAAACATAAAGGTATTGTAAGAAACTTTACCAACTTTGGGGTATTTGTAGAATTAGAAGAAGGAATAGATGGGTTGATATACATTTCAGACCTTTCTTGGACCAAGAAAATTAAACATCCTTCAGAATTTGTAAATATCGGTGATGAATTGGAAGTAGTAGTTCTTGAACTTGATGTAGAAGGAAGAAAGTTAAGTCTTGGGCATAAGCAAACAACAGAAAACCCTTGGGACAAATATGAAGAAACTTTTGCAGAAGGAACAGTTCATACTGCTGAAATTGCTGAAATAGTTGACAAAGGAGCTACTATTAATTTTAATGAAGATATTGTTGCTTTTGTTCCATCACGTTATCTGGAAAAAGAAGATGGCAAGAAGTTGAAAAAAGGGGAAGCAGCAGACTTTAAGGTTATTGAATTTAACAAAGACCTAAAAAGAGTTGTGGTTTCTCATACAGCTATCTTTAAAGAAGAAGAGCAGAAGAATGTAAAAGCAGCTGCTAAAAAAACAGCTCAGGCAGAAAAGACCACATTGGGAGATATTGATGCCTTAGCAGATTTGAAAGAACAGATGGACAAAAAGACCAAGAAAAAATAGTTTCTAGTCTCACAAAATATGAAAACCCTTTTCTGATATTGGAAAAGGGTTTGTTTTTTTAAGACATAAGGCTAGCGTTTTATTCTTCCCGGAAGAATGAATTCATACCGTTTTCGCATTAATTTTGTTTGTATAAACCGATCCATCTTTCGAACAGCCATAAATAGTTTCCATATAAACTTATCTTCTTTGTAATATATAAGTAATTCTCTTTCAGTGATAGGGCACACATCAGCCAGTAAAGGTTTATGTTGCTGTATTTCATTATTAACAACCTTTAGGCAGTTAGGAAGCAAATGAGCTAATTGCTCCTTGTATAAATTAGCCAATAAGTCAATAACTACCAATCGAAAATCATAATAACGGTCCAAGATACCTTGTAAAAAGAACTTCCTTAATAGAGGCCTTATAAATGCAGGGGCACTCAATAATAATAATTCTGCATTTAACAGCTCTTGCCTATCTTTTCGAATAAAAGGAGTGCTTGTATCTATAAATAACAATTCTGTTTCCGTAGTAATTTTAAAGTCTTTTCCATGATAGTCCTTCACGGCCCAGTTAGATATTTGGGCATCAAGACCCATTTGAAAAGCGGGGTTTTTAGCATTACGTTCCCATACTTTTAGTAACTCTCTAATAACCAATCGGAATAGGATCATCACTTCTTCTTCACTATGATGATGAATTACCTTATTCCCAATGGCATTTCCGTCAAGTTTTCTCTGTGCCAGATATGCTACATAAATTCCATTCTTTCCACGGACAGTGTATGCTTCCGATTCGGGGACATGAATCCCTATTCTTGTTAAGCTATCATTATAATTTTTGTACAACAAGCCATATTCCTCAGCTTCTTTTGCACATGAAAAAACAGGCAATCGTTTATAAGCCATTGCTCCATTGTTAATAGTAAAAACGGTACTGATTTCACCATACCCTAAAATCTTCATATCAAAAGCAGTATTCGTTTGCCTTACCGGATCAAGGGCATCTTCGAAATCTTGAAGTTTATCTGTAGAGACCATAGTCATAATGCATTAAGGTAGTAATTCGCCGAAAGCATTTTTTACCCTGAGCAGGGTTCTATAATAGGAAAGCTTTCGGGTAGCCTTGTCAATTTTGTCAATAACTTCATTGACTTGTTCCTCCTCAATAATTAACGGAGGCAATAGTTGTGTTATTCGTTTATCATTGTTAGAATAAAGAGCAAACATCCCACATTCATATGCTGCTTTGGTAAACAGTACCCCTAGGTCTTCATCCTTAAAAACGATCCCCATCATTAACCCCAATTGATTAAACCCTTTAATGTATTTTGAATGTTTAATTTGTAATCTCTGCATTGCTTCCTTGAATAAAATTGCCATGTCGTTCACATGATCCAGAAATGTAGGGTTTGATGATAACTCGAGCACTTTTAGTGCAACTTTCGCCCCAATTTCAGAACCCCCAAAAGTACTTACATGTATAAAAGGATGTTCATTGAAAAATGATTCTAAATGTGTTCGGAATACAGTAGCAGTAATAGGATAAATACCTCCTGAGAGCCCTTTTCCGGCCACAAAAATATCAGGGATAATGTCAAAATACTCAAAAGCCCAAAGTTTTCCGGTACGCCCTAGTCCTGATTGTACTTCGTCAAGAATTAACAATGCTCCGGTTTCATCACAGAACTTACGAATGCTTTTTAAATATGCTTCATCAGGAAGCACCATACCCATGGTAGCAGGGATAGTTTCTAATATAACGGCAGCTGTATTTCCGGTAATAACTTTTTTCATAGCAGCCGTATCATTAAAAGGAACTTGTATAAATCCGGGTGACATTTTTCCAAAAGGAGCCCTATAAGCTTCATCACCTGCAGCTAAAGCAAAGCCGGTATGCCCATGATACCCTCCTTCAATACTTACAATTTCATTTCGCTTGGTATAGCCCCGGGCCAGCTTTATGGCCAGATCAATGGCTTCTCCACCGCTTACCCCAAAAACAGTACAGTCAAGGTCTCCTGGGGTTAGTGAAGCTATTTTTTTTGCTAATGCTGCTCGCCCGTTACTTATGAAGTGATGGTTACCAATATCATAATCTTTGGTAGCTTCATGTAAAGAAGCAATAACATTAGGATTTCGATGCCCCAAATTAAAGACGCCTCCATTAGAATGACAGTTGATGAGTTTTTTACTTCCGGTAATATCCCAAAAATAAACCCCTTCACGCTCGCCCATTACAATGTCCATCTTGTATTTTTCGAAAATGGCCACTTTTCCACTGGAAACGTGCGTGCGGAAATCTTCAATAATTTGTTTCTTTTCTTTCTTACTGAACTGTTTCACTTTTTAAGGTTTTATATTGAAGAAATTGTGAATCAACGTATGCAGTTTCTTTTTCATAACAGGCAAGGATAGCTTTTTTTAGTGCTTGCAGGTCCGTTAGATGTTCATTAATAGATTTTATGAATGAATTTTCAAGTTTGTTGCGCTGTTGTTTTATATGCATTGAGAAATAACGGTGTTTTTTCACATAGTTCTCAGAAAGCAATCTATTGGTCTTAAAATATTTCAGACTTAATTTGGGTGTTTCCAACCAGGGAAGGTCATCATCAGAAAGCTCCCAAATTAAAGGTTTATACAAGGAAACACATGGATTAGGGGTACTAGTATGCCAAACAACAAATTGATTATGCGTATAGGTGACCACCATAGAATTAGTAGTTTCTGATTTTACTAGTATTCCCGGATGCACGCATACTGATTTCATTCCGTGGGTTATTTTATCATCGTTTCGTATGTGTGACCTTAGGGTAGTGAAAACATCATTTAAATGGGTTATTTTACTTGCAGCATTGCAAGTGTGTTTTTGACGAAGGTCCCCTTTAGAGAAAAACACAAAAAATTTATGTTCAAAACGGTTCTTGAAGTTTACCTCCTTATTTGATAAATTGCTTTCTTCATAATCATTTTTTAAACTATAGGCATTCGAAATGGAAGCATAATCGGTTATCTCTTTTTTGGCCCAGTTTTTTCCGGAAGTTTCAACAAGGATGGCTTTATCAAAATCTTTTATCAGAAAAGAGTTATGGTACCTTAATGTGCCCGAGTAGCTCCCATTCCCCCCTTGGCCATAAATTTCAATTAGGTTGATTATGATATTTGCTGCTTCCTCAGCACTTCCTCCATTATGAAGAGCCAGTCGAAGGATGTCCATCCCAAGCAACCCTTCTTTACTCTGTTTTTCTTTGGAGAACACAGCTTCATTTCCAATAGAAACCCCTTTTTCATTTACGCCCATCTCAGCCCCCCACATCCATATTGGTCTTGAGATAATAGCCCCGTATGGGTGATTGAATTCTTGAAATACTTTTTTTAATTGCTGGAATGGGCCTTTAGTGTACTTTGAGAGTTTTTCTAATAAAAAGGCTGTTTTAAAATCAGCTTTTGCGTCTGTTATTTTTTGGATGATTTGTGGTTCACCGGGATCCCGGTCTGAATTTTTGGCGAAAAAAGATTCATTAGCCGCATTGTTTTTAAATAATACAAAAGTATCGCACATTAGAAGGCGTGTTTAGTTTGATTGTAGTATAGGGGTTAGTAAATATACAAATAAAGCAATTGTCCGTAATTAAACTTTTCTTTTTAATGAAGAATGTAATAGAGGATATTCCTTAAAAATCTGTACTTTTGTAACCTGCATACGTTTCGAACTGTCGTTATGAGTCAAAAAGTACTGCTTTCTTCTAAAGAAATTGATATCATCCTTCATCGCTTAGCATGTCAACTTATTGAAAACCATCTCGATTTTAAAAATACGGTACTCATTGGGATACAACCCAGAGGTATTTATCTGGCTAACCGTTTGGTCAGGATATTAAAGGAAGAATATCATATTAAAGCAATACAACTGGGTTATTTGGATATTACTTTTTACAGAGACGATTTCCGTCGAGGTGAGAAAACGTTAGAAGCCAATAAAACCCATATAGACTTTATAGTAGAGAATAAAAAGGTGGTTTTTATAGATGATGTATTATATACCGGGAGGAGCATACGTGCGGCATTAACCGCCATACAATCATTTGGAAGGCCTACTGAGATTGAATTATTGACGCTTATAGACCGGAGGTTCAGTAGACATTTGCCAATCCAACCTGATTATCGGGGACGTCAAGTAGATGCTATTAATGAAGAGAAAGTAAAAGTGATGTGGAAAGAAAATGACGGAGAAGACGCGGTTCATTTAATAAATAAATAACACAATAATGAGTGAATTAAGTGTCAACCACTTATTAGGAATAAAATACCTGAAAAAACAGGATATACAGCTTATTTTTGAAACAGCTGATCATTTTAAAGAAGTCATCAACCGCTCTATAAAGAAAGTTCCCTCATTAAGAGATATTACGATAGCCAATTTATTCTTTGAAAATAGCACACGTACCAAGCTTTCCTTTGAGCTGGCTGAAAAGCGGCTTTCAGCAGACATTATCAATTTTTCAGCATCACAATCTTCCGTAAAAAAAGGAGAAACCCTTATCGATACGGTCAACAACATCCTGTCTATGAAAGTAGACATGATTGTAATGCGGCACCCTAATCCTGGAGCAGGCGTTTTTCTATCTAAACATGTAAATGCCAGTATTGTAAATGCTGGTGACGGGGCGCATGAACACCCTACCCAGGCATTGTTAGATTCATATTCCATAAGAGAACGTCTGGGAGAAGTTGGTGGAAAAAATATTGTCATTGTTGGGGATATTCTACATTCCAGGGTTGCACTCTCTAATATATTTGCATTAAAACTGCAAGGTGCCAATATAAAAGTGTGTGGTCCCAAAACACTTATCCCAAAACATATTGCCTCTTTAGGAGTTGAAGTAGAAACAAATTTGAGAAAGGCATTGGAATGGTGTGATGTAGCCAATATGCTACGTGTACAAAATGAACGAATGGATATCAGTTATTTCCCATCCACGAGGGAATACACACAACAATATGGGGTAAACAAAGCATTATTAGATTCGTTGAACAAAGAGATTGTAATTATGCACCCGGGACCTATTAACAGGGGAGTAGAAATTACGAGCGATGTGGCTGATTCCAAGCAAGCAATTATCCTGAACCAGGTAGAGAACGGAGTAGCTATACGGATGGCGGTCATTTACCTTTTAGCATCAAAAATTAAATAGTGAAATGGTTTTTGACAAGCAAGGAAATACCACAATTATTACAAAAGAACCGGGCTCTATAGAAACGTTCTTGTCTAAGTATAAAGCATCGTATCCTGAATTTAAGAATGATCATATTATACTGAACCTTTTTTCATTTGACGCTTTTGAACAGGAAACCATAGCAGCTTTTTTACAGCTTTCTGAAGCACACAAAAAACATAAAAAATCATTTGTGATGGTTACTGATAAAATTACGTATGAGGAGCTTCCCGATATGCTCATAGTAGTGCCAACAATACAAGAAGCGCATGATGTTATTGAAATGGAAGAAATAGAGCGCGACTTGGGTTTTTAAAACCTATAAAAATTTCATGCTAAAAAAATGAAGTTAACGATCCTAGGTTGTTACTCAGCAACCCCCCGTACTTTTAAGAACCCGACAGCACAGGTTTTAGAAATGAAAAACCATTTATTTTTAATTGATTGTGGGGAAGGGACACAGGTGCAACTAAGAAAGCAAAAGATAAAATTTTCTAGGATACAACATATTTTTATTTCACACTTACACGGGGATCATATTTTTGGATTACCGGGATTAATTGCTACATTTCGGTTATTGGGAAGGGAAAAAGCGCTGCATATTTATGGGCCTAAAGGAATAAAAGAAGCGATTACATTATTGTTAAAATTAGGGGATTCGTGGACAAACTATCCACTTATTTTCCATGAGCTGAATTCAAAAGAAACCAAACTTGTTTTTGAAGATAAAAAAGTGACTGTCCAGACAATTCCGCTCAACCATAGAGTATATACCAATGGGTTTTTGTTCAAAGAAAAGCCTAGAGAACGAAAATTAAATATGGATGCAGTGCTGAATTATGAAATTGACAAAGTATATTATCAGAATATAAAAAACGGAAAAGATATTACTTTGGATAATGGACAAGTAATACCTAACAAAACACTCACTTATGACCCACCGCCGCCAAAGAGCTATGCATATTGTAGTGATACGGCATACCATCCTGAAATGATCCCTTTGATCAAAAATGTAGAAGTATTGTACCATGAGGCTACTTTTTTAAACCAACATGAGCATTTAGCCTCGCAAACCAAGCATGCAACTGCTGAACAAGCAGCCCAAATAGCACATCAGGCAGCTGTTAACACGCTTATTCTAGGGCATTTTTCTACCCGCTATGATACAATAGACGTGTTTAAAAAAGAGGCACAAACGGTATTTAAGAATGTTTTATTGGCAGATGACGGAAAAGAATTTGAATTTTAAGCAAACTTTTTTCATATCACTTTTACATCCTCTCATTATCTTGTAAATTGCAATTTGTAAACCCGGAGTATGGAAAGCGATTTAAGCAATTACAGAAAATCCTATCAGAAGAACGAACTTCTAGAAACGGATATCCCTGAAAACCCTATGGAGCTATTCCAGAAGTGGTTCTATGAAGTAGAAAAGTTGGGAGGTACTGACGAGGCCAATGCTATGCAAATTGCCACTATTGGGTTAGATGGCTTTCCTAAAACACGTGTCGTTCTTTTAAAGAAGTATACCTATGAAGGGTTCATTTTTTATACCAATTACAAAAGTGAGAAAGGAAAGGCTATTGCAACAAACCCGAATGTCTGTTTATCTTTTTTTTGGCCGAATGCAGAGCGACAGGTTATTATAAAAGGCACTGCTGAGAGAATAGCGACCAATCTTTCCGATGGGTATTTTGAATCGCGTCCAGAAGGGAGTAAATTAGCAGCTATTGCTTCCAACCAAAGTGAAACAATACCATCTCGTGATGTTTTGGAGTATAAATTAGAAGAGTTAAGCACGCTATATAAAGGAAAGGAAATCCCACGTCCGGAACATTGGGGAGGCTATTTGATAAAACCGGTTTCCATAGAGTTTTGGCAGGGAAGACCTAATCGGCTTCATGACCGGATACGCTATGTATTAACAGATAAGTTAGATTGGGAATATGAACGTTTAGCACCTTAGAAATGAAAAGACTTATCATAGTAAGACATGCCAAATCCTCATGGGAATATGAAGTAAATGATAAAGACCGGCCACTGATGGAACGTGGTATAAATGATGCCCATATAGTAGCATCAGCAATTAAAGAATATACACAAGGAGTAGATGTAGTTTTTTCGAGCCCAGCAAATCGTGCATTACATACGTGCATGATTTTTTTGAGAAACTTAGACATTCCATTTGCTAAACTTCAAATCGTTAAAAATTTGTATGACTTTAGTGGAAATAAGGTTATGTCGCTTCTAAAATCAATACCTGAAACATATCGCACAGTATTGATTTTTGGCCATAATGATGCACTTACTTTCATCGCAAATGAATTGGGACACCAGTATATTGACAATGTAAAAACAAGTGGAGTGGTAGTGGTAGATTTTAAAGAACAAGAATGGGTGAACATAACCAAAGGAAAAACTATTAAAACGATATTCCCAAAGAGCTTACGGTAATGGACGAAATTAAAAATCAATACATCAATAGGGAGATCAGCTGGTTGCATTTCAATGCCCGGGTGCTTCAAGAAGCTGCGGATGAAACAGTGCCACTGATAGAGCGATTACGTTTTATAGGGATTTTTTCCAATAACTTAGATGAGTTTTTTAAGGTGCGCTATGCCACAGTAAAACGAATTGCTTTAGCAGGGAAAAAAGGGAAAAGTGTTTTAGGAGGTGCCAACGCCAAGGATTTATTGGAAGATATCACGCAAATAGTTATTAAACAACAGGCAGAAAGCCTTACTATATTGAGTGCTATTGAAGAAAAACTTAGAGAGGAAAACATTTTTTTAATTGATGAAACAGAAGTAACACCATCTCAAAGTAGCTTTTTAAAAGAATATTTTACACAAAAAGTAAGCCCTGCATTGATGACAATTATCCTCAATGAATTGGCAGAATTCCCTCTTTTAAAAGACAGTGCAGCCTATTTAGCAGTTAAAATTGTCCTGAAAAACGGAGAGCGACCTTCCGGATTAAAAAGGATAATAAGCTCATCCACTCAAAAAAACAGTGCTTATGCTTTAATAGAAATCCCCCGGACCATAGACCGTTTTGTAGTATTGCCAAAGGAAGGAGATAAAAATTACATCATGATGCTAGATGACCTGATCAGATATTGTCTCCGCAATATATTCAGTGTCTTTAATTACGAATCACTTTCTGCACATATGATAAAAATAACGCGTGATGCAGAGCTAGATATCGATAATGATTTGAGTAAGAGCTTCATTGAAAAAATATCAACCAGTGTGCAGGGAAGGAAAATTAGTGAGCCTGTACGTTTTGTTTATGATAAGGAGATAGCCAAAGACACCTTAAAATTCTTAATGGATAAAATGGGAATTGATGATACGGATAGCGTAATTCCTGGTGGCCGCTATCATAATAGGCGCGATTATATGAAGTTTCCCAGCTTGGAAAGAAAAGATTTACTGTACAAACCATATGTGCCTTTACCCATTGCCGGGCTTAATTTACAAGGGAGTTTATTCGAAAAAATTACACAAAAGGACTATTTGCAGTTTGCACCGTACCATACCTTTTCGTACGTGGTGAAATTTCTAAGGGAAGCAGCATTAGACCCAAAAGTAAAAACGATCAAAATAACCGTATACCGTTTGGCAAAAATATCACATGTAGCCAACTCGCTCATCAATGCAGCTAAAAATGGAAAAAAAGTAACTGTACAAATTGAACTGCAAGCCCGGTTTGATGAAGAAGCAAATATCAAATATGCAGAACAATTACAGTCAGAAGGAGTGCAGCTTATTTTTGGGGTTCCCGGGCTGAAAGTTCATAGTAAAATATGCGTTATAGAGCGGAAGGAAAAAGAAAGAATAGTACGCTATGGTTTCATAAGTACAGGTAATTTTAATGAATCAACCGCTAAGGTTTATACGGACTATACATTATTTACAGCTAACCAAAAGATTTTAAAAGAAGTAAATAAAGTCTTTGATTTTTTTGAAATCAGTTATAAAATTAACCGGTATAAGCACTTAATTGTCTCTCCTCATTATACCAGAAAAGAATTCTCTAAGCTCATAGATAATGAAATAGCCAATGTAAGAGGAGGGAAAGAAGCTTATATGAAGTTAAAAATGAATAGCCTAACGAGTTATGATATGGTTGATAAACTATATGAAGCCAGTAAGGCAGGAGTGAAAATCCAGATGATAGTAAGAGGCACATGTTGTATGATCCCTGGGGTTGAGGGGATGAGCGAAAACATTGAAGCAATTAGCATTGTAGATAAATACTTAGAACACCCCCGATTGTATATTTTTGGTAATGGAGGGGACCCTAAGGTTTATATTTCGTCTGCAGACTGGATGACCCGGAACCTTGATTATAGGGTGGAGGTAAGTTGCCCTATTTATGATGATGATATTAAAAAAGAATTAATGGATACTTTTGAAATAGGCTGGAAAGACAATGTAAAAGCGAGGGTTTTTTCTGAACGTCAGGATAACGCCTATAGAAAGAACAATAATCCTAAAGTTCGCTCTCAGTTTGCTATGTACGATTACTATTTGAGCAGAAATAAGGAAGCTAATTAAAGATAACCGGTTTTGAAAATACGAAAATTTGCTGCGATTGATATAGGTTCTAATGCCATAAGGTTGTTAATCAACAATGTTATTGAAGAACAAGGAAAACCTACGCAGTTTCGTAAAAGTTCATTAGTAAGGGTTCCTGTACGCTTAGGCCAAGATTCTTTTACAGTAGGAGAAATCTCGAAACCCAACATAGAGCGCATGATCGACACTATGAAAGCGTTCAAGCTATTAATGAAAGTACACGGAATTGAGAAACACATGGCATGTGCTACCTCTGCAATGCGAGAAGCCAATAACGGACAGGAAGTAGCAGATTTGGTTTTAAACAAATCGGAGATAAAGATCGAGATCATAGACGGTAAAAAAGAGGCCGCTATTATAGCGTCGACTGATTTAAATCAATTGATAGAAAAAGAAAAAGCGTATTTGTATGTAGATGTCGGTGGCGGTAGCACAGAGTTTACTGTTTTTTCAAATGGTAAAATAGCCTCATCAAGATCGTTCAAAATAGGAACGGTACGTTTACTCAATGAAATGATAAGTGATGTTGTATGGAAAGAAATCGAAAAATGGATTAAACATCATACAGGAAAGTTTAAAGATATTTCTTTGATTGGTTCCGGAGGAAATATTAACAAGCTTTTTAAAATGTCCGGCAGAAAAATAGGCGAACCCCTATCGTATATCTGGTTGAATGCACAATATCAGTTCCTCAAAGAGATGAGCTATGAAGACCGTATTTCTGAACTCGGTTTAAACCCTGACAGGGCTGATGTAATTATTCCAGCTACCCGTATTTATTTAATGGCAACAAAATGGAGCGGGGCAAAAAAAATACATGTTCCCAAGATAGGGTTATCGGACGGAATGATAAAACTTCTTTACTTTGAAGAAGCTAAAAAGTATAGCGATCAATTACTTGCAAGGTAGCAGATAATATTCTATAAGTGTAACTATACTATACGGAACAAAGACAAATACTCCCTTTTGTCGTTGAAATTCTTAGAGTCAATGGTTTAGTCATAATTTTATAGTACCTATCCAATAAATATAAATAATATGAAAAAACTAAACACATTGTTTGTATTAGTTGTATTGATGTTACTTTCATGTGACGTCGAACAAGCTGATACAATTTCAGATGCCCCTGTTGATAATGTTCTGGCTAAGACTAGCTCAGAAGAAATGTATGTAATTGATTTTGAAGAATTCAATACAGGAGACATTGTCTCAACCGTGGTATCACCGGGTTGTTCAGGAAGGATTTCAGTTTTTGGAACCAATCCTAATTTCCCGGGACAAAATGTGGCCATGGTTTTTGATTCTGAAAATCCTACAGGGGAAGATTATGATTTAGGGACTCCTAATTCGCTTTTTGGAGGCCCCGGTATTTCAGCTGATGGTGATCAACCATCTAATGACATTTTTTTGGGTAAAGTATTGATTTTATCAGAAGATTTGAATAGTTCAGATCCTGACGACAGCTTTGTAGATGGTTCTAAGTATGACATTGATTTCAGTAATGTAGGTACCGGAGTGGTTACGTTGCATTCTTTTGATATGCTCGACTTAGATCCCCCTTCATTAAGTCCTACAGTAGTTAATCTATATGATGCAAGTGATGCTTTAATTTTCACCAAAGAGATTATTCCCGGAGAAGACAATTCTAAACAATTGGTAGATTTGGAGTCGACTCCTGACGTTGCAAGAATGGAATTATTGTTAAACAATTCCGGTGCAATAGACAATCTTAAATTTTCGTGTGAAGAAGAAGAAACAGAATTTAAATGTGAAACGATGTTTGCAAAAGGGAATGATAATGCAATGTGTTTTATTGAAGATGGTTTTAATCGTTGGGGATGGACCAATGGCCCTCTTTCCGGAGGCGAATATTCCTTCGACTTATATGCAGGCGCAGGACAGTGTGATATTTCCAAAGGAACATTAGTGGGTACGGTGACAGTAGCTTATGATGAAAATACAGGAGAAGCAGAAGTCACGTATACACTTGATGCTGGTTATACAATGCGTGAAACTCATTTATATGTAGGGAATGATCCATATCCTAAAAAAAGGAATAAATACACGGTGGCCCCCGGGCAATTCCCATATAAGCATGATCTAGAAGATGCTACTTCAGATTCTTATACTGTTACAGGATTATCCGGAGAAATATATGTAATTGCCCACGGAGTGGTATGTGGTGAAATGCAAGTAGACGATTAAGAATAAAAATAATTTGATAAAAAAAGGGGAATTTAATTCCCCTTTTTTATTGCTACTCGTGTAAATTTTTAATCTTTTATAGGGATTGACTTTTCTTTAAGTTGTTTTTCAACCTTTTCTTTATCTCCTACTATAACCAAATTCATATTCTCAGGGTTGATATATTTTTTAGTCATGTTTTGAATGTCCTCAGGAGTTAATTTCATAATATTGTTAACCCTATTTTTCAAATAAGAATCATCCATATCATGGATATCTATAAAGACGAGTTGATTAATGATACCCCCCGGACTTGAGTTTCGCAATACAAAAAGCCCTGACTCATAGTTTTGGATTCCTGCCAATTCCTCTTTAGAAGGAGGTTCATTTTGGAGGCGGATAATCTCATTTTTTATTTCCTCTAATGAAGCTGCGGTATGTTCCGTGGTAACATCGGCAACCTCCATCCATATTCCAGATTTATATTTGTTATCTAGCCTACTACTTGGTGAATAGGTATATCCTTTATCTTCCCTAATATTACTGGTTATTCTTGACCCGAAAGAGCCACCAAGAAGTGAATTGGTAACATCCAATGCAATATAGTCCGAATTAGATACATCCGCTACCGGTAATCCATAATAGATTGTAGATTGCGGTGCATTAGGACGATCGGTTATCTGAATTGTAAGGTTATCAAAAGTAGCAGGTGTAGCGATAGGATATGTGTCTTCAGGTCCTTCTTTCCATGTGTTAAAAGCATTCTTTATGGTGTTTATCACTTTGTCTCTATCAAATTTCCCTGCGACATAAACAGTAGTTCTTTTTGCACCAAATTGATTGTCGTAAAAAGAGTTTACTTGCTCAACCGTATAGCTGTCAATCATTTCTTGTGTAGGATATATTCTGCCATAAGCATGATCGGGATATAATCCTTTGTAAAAACTGGCAGAGGCTTGGGCACGTGGACGGGTGAGCGCTACAGATAAGTTTCTTTTTAAGTTTCCTTTTAATCGGTCTAATTCACTTTCCGGAAAAGAAGGAGCCGTTAGTACTTTAGCCATCAAATTAATGGCATCAGGAGCAAACTCATATAAGACGGCACTAGAAATATTAGCGGTATGTTGATTTACAAACACATTGAGGTCACCACCCATACGGGCCATTTTATCAGCCAATTGTTTTGCATTGAATTCTGAAGTTCCCTCTTGCATCATAGAACCAACAAGATCGCTTAACCAGATTTCATTTTCAGTCTCATGGATATTACCTGTCTTAACAACCATTCGTATAGTAGCTTTGGGGATAGCTCCGTAGGGAGCTAATACAATTTTTAATCCATTATCGAGGGTGATTTCTTCTCTGTCGGGAAGCGCAAAATCTTTAGGTTCTCCTCCTTTTGGAGGAAGTTCTTTTTCTTGTGCAGAAACTAAAGGAATTGCAAGAAACAATAAGAAATATATAATAAATAACTTTTTCATTGGACTTAGTTTTTAGTATTTAACGGTTTAAGTGTCAAAATCGTTCTGTTAGTAGGTCTCAAATATTCTTCTATGGTTTTATTGATCAATTCCGGGGTAACCTTTTTAAATTCATCTTCCAAGTAATTGATTCTGGATGGGTCATCATCAAACAGCGCGAAACTACATAGTAAATCTGCTCTTCCTAATCCTGATAATGCATCGTATAACTGAGAACGGCCTTTTACCAATGCATCAGCTAACATTTCTTCTGAAATGCCTTTACGGAGCTCATTTAGTACTTCATCCACAGAGGAAACAATAGCATCCCGGTCTTCTTCATTATCGTATGTGAGGTTGAACATCCATAACATTGGGCCTTTGTAGTTGAACATGTTCCCTAGGTAATTTATCCCTCCTGAAACATTAGATGTAAATCCTTTTTCATTTTCCAGTTTTTGAACAAGCAGGCCATTATCACCTTGTACTAAAATTTGATCTAGAAGCCCCATTGCATAGTATTCAGCAGTGTTTCGTTCTGGCATATGATAAGCAATAGCAATAGCAGGTTTATTTGCTAATGAATCAACTTTTACAAATGTTTTTTCTTCAATTTGTTTAGGCTCAGAGATATCTGGTTTTTCTGGTAATTCGGAGGATGGGATATTTCCAAAATACTTTTCAATCCACCCTTTTATCTCATCCTTATCAAAATCACCAACAACGGCTATGGCAGCATTGTTTGGTGCGTAATAGGTTTTGAAAAAACTAGCAACATCATCTAGGTTAGCAGCATCTAGATCTTTGAGGTCACCATAAAAATTGTGGGCATTGTGCCAATTGGTGTTTGCATATTGTGGCATATCCAACCATGGAAACCCACCATAAGGCTGATTGAGTACATTTACCTTCACCTCATTTTTAACAACACCTTGTTGATTGGTAAGATTTTCCTGTGTAATGTTCAAGCCTCTCATCCTGTCTGCTTCTGCCCAGAGCATGGTTTCTACTTTGTGAGAAGGGATAATTTCAAAATAATTGGTAAAATCGAATCGAGTAGAGCCGTTTAGTACGCCACCATTACTTTGAACTAATTTTATAAATTCCATTTTTCCTAAGTTTTGAGAACCTTGGAACATCATATGTTCAAATAAGTGGGCAAAACCGGTCCGGTCTTTTGGTTCAATCCTGAAACCAATATTATAATAAACTGCAACAACTGCAGTAGGAGCTGTTTTGTCCTCGGATAATATTACTTTAAGGCCATTGTCGAGTTTATAATAATCAACCGGTACAGAAAATGCGCTATCATCTTTTCCCTTTTTATTACAGGCAATAAAGATTGATGCAATAACAAAGGCAAGTAAAAAAGTCTTTAATTTCATTATGAATTGATTTTTATGGTTTCTTCAAAAATAAGACAAGATTTTTGGTAATACTATAAATAAATCGTTAAAAAACAAGGCATATAACGATTATCCATGCATTGTTTCCTTTTTTCCAAGGCTTTTCATTATTTCAGCTTCGTATTCCAGTAAACTTCGCCATTTTTCATCTACTTCTTTTCGTATGCCATATTTTCGGGCAAATTTTAAAAACATGGTATAATGATTGGCTTCACTGGCCATAAGGCTTTTGTAAAAATGAGCAAGTTCATCATCATTAATGTTTTCTGAAAGTAAC
Organism: Leptobacterium meishanense; assembly: GCF_037645805.1. Classification (NCBI taxonomy): domain Bacteria; kingdom Pseudomonadati; phylum Bacteroidota; class Flavobacteriia; order Flavobacteriales; family Flavobacteriaceae; genus Leptobacterium; species Leptobacterium meishanense. The sequence continues at coordinate 55,829 of NZ_JBBEXE010000006.1, read as the reverse complement.
CGAAACCGTTCACAGCTTCGCGCTTCAATAAGTGCAGCATATAGTAACCGGTGTATCAAATGCGTTTCTCTACTACCTCCTTTTGGAAAAAATTTCATAAGCTCAATTACATATTCATCTTTTCGTTCTCTTCCCAAAGTCCATCCCCTTGCTAGAATTTTGTCATGAACCATTTTAAAATGACTGATTTCTTCTTTTACTAGAGCGGTCATTGCTTCAACAAGTTTGCTTTTCTCAGGAAAAGATACAATTAAGGAAATAGCGGTACTAGCTGCTTTTTGTTCACAATAGGCATGATCCGTTAAAATTTCTTGTATGTTTTTTTCTACGATGTTTACCCAACGAGGGTCAGTAGGCAATTTTAATCCAAGCATCAAATTTTAATTTAGATAATTATTACTTCATGCAAAACCAATATAAATTAACTCTGTTAATATGGCTAAGTTTTTTGAAAAATTCATAACCTCAAGCATGCGTTGCTGACGATCTTTTTCCAGCCAAAAACTGTGGATAGTAAATGTAGCTATGATTAGGAATACAGATAATGAGATGATGGCTATTTTTTGTGTAAAGTGCCAATTCAATAGGATACCTCCAATTATAAGGAGAACACCACCAAGTCTGACCGATAATTTTGGAGAAAAAAGCCCACGCTTATGGGCATATTCTTCCAATATCTTTTTATTACAAAAATGATTAATCCCATTTAACACAAAAAATATGCTTAGTAAAACAATTAAGACAATTTTTATCATAAACAAAAAATAAGATTTCTAGTACATGCTTTATGCTTTATAAGTGACAACATTGATATTCATCCCCGCCCCTACAGAAGCAAAAACAATAATATCATCCTTATTGATTGTATGTGCATCGAGTTTATTATTTAAAATTAAGTCTAAAAGTGTAGGGACGGTGGCTACAGATGAGTTTCCTAACCATGAGATGGTCATAGGCATTATATCGTTAGGTATATCAACAATACCATAAAGTTCATAAAACCGCTTTAAAATAGCATCGTCCATTTTTCCATTGGCTTGATGAACGAGTAATTTTTTTATATCCTCGGCAGGTATATTGCTTTTTTCTACACACTCCTTTATAGTTTGTGGAACTGTTTCTAGCGCATATTGGTATAACCTCCGCCCGTTCATTTTTAGAAATAAATCATCACTTATTCTAGGGTCATCTTTATAGGAGTTTCCCATAACAAGCATTTTCGAATATAAGAACGTATCAGACCTTGTTTTATGGGCAAGTATACCAACTGGTTCAGTACTTTCTTTAGCTTCTAATATCGTAGCACCGGCTCCGTCGGCATAAATCATGCTGTCCCTATCGTATGGGTCACACACTCTAGATAATACCTCTGCCCCAATGACCATAACTTTTTTAGCATCACCAGACTTTATAAAATAATCAGCCTGAATGATACCTTGTATCCATCCTGGACATCCAAAAGGAAGGTCATAAGCTATTGTATTGGGATTTTTGATTTTAAGTTGATATTTCACACGTGCTGCCAGAGTTGGAAGCATATCAGATCGGTTACTGCCATGTTTTACATCACCAAAATTGTGGGCTACAATAATATAATCAAGAGTCTCTCTATCAATGTCTGCGGATTTGATAGCTTTCTCTGCTGCAAGATATGCAATATTAGAAGTTACAAGATCGTCCGTCACATACCTGCGTTCGGCAATAGTAGTAATTTCTAAAAATTTATCGATAATTTCTTTATTGCTTTTTTGTATTTTTTTTCCGGTAGAATCATAAAAATGATGGTTTAAGAAGTCTTCATTTTTAACAATTTTCGAAGGGATATAACTTCCTGATCCCGTAATGATACTATAGATCGTTTTTTTCATAGCTTGTTGCTGTTTTTTCAGGTTACTCTAAGCTTCAAATAACAGCATATCAGAAGTTAAAGCTTCGCGTAAAGCGAATGGGTTTTTAAATATCTAAATTAAAATCGTTTCTAAGTTTGTCGATAAGAGGATTAATTTCTTTTAATTTATCATATTTTTCTTGGGGAGTAAATGCATACTTTTGTTCAGTAGTTTCATTCACATCAATTTGAAGTTTGATAGTATAATTATTGAGCTTTTTTTTAAGATAATCTAATAGCAAGTGTTGTTCCCTTTCAATTTCTTTTTTCATAGTATCATTAGGAAGTTCTATCCAAATGATTTTGTCATTTTTTAATTTTGGGGTATCTGCAGCAAGGTTAGAGGCCATGATTTTTTTACCTTCTTTTTCTAATATTTTGGTATATGTTTCCCATGTTTTTTGCATCTTTTCTTCAGAGAAATGTTCTGAAGGAAGTTTTTCAGTTTTTAGGGCATCATGTTTATTTCTCTCATGTTCTTTTTTAGCCTTTATGCTGGATAAAGATAACCCAGAAATCTTTTGAGACGGTTTTCTTATTTTCAGCTTTGTATAGACAGGTTGAGCAATTTCGGCAACAGCCACAGGTTTTTCTTCTGTTGTTGTATATGGTATTGAAATGACTTCTTCAGAAAGAGAATCTGTAGGTTTTTTTATAATTTGTGTTTTTTGGACAGTATCATTTTGATGGAAATGTTGTGGAGGGATTATGAAATGCCCATCATTTTTTTTTTCACTATCAAAATTGATAGAGGCAAGCTGCATAAGGCAAAGCTCCACGAGCAACCGTTGATTTTTACTGGTTTTGAACTTTAAATCACATTCATTTGCCAATTCAATGGCTTTCATTAGAAATTCGAGAGATGTTTTCTTAGATTGTTCTAGATATTTTTTTTTAGCATCTTCTCCAACTTCTAAAAGCGGAATGGTGCTTTCATTTTTGCAAACCATGAGATCTCTGAAGTGGGAAGCCAATCCGGTTATAAAATGATGTCCTTCAAAACCTCTGGCAAGAATATCATTAAACTTTGTGAGTAACTGTGGAATATTACGTGTTAAGATAAGATCGGTAATAGCAAAATAGCTATCATAATCCAATACATTTAAATTTTCTGTTACAGCGTGTCTTGTAAGTTTCTTTCCTGTAAAACTCACCACGCGGTCAAAGATAGAGAGCGCATCGCGCATAGCACCATCTGCTTTTTGTGCTATAATGTGCAGTGCATCATCTTCAGCTTCAATCCCTTGGCTATCAGCAATACGTCTTAGATATTCTTTAGTATCTGTTACTGTTATTCGTTTAAAATCAAATATTTGGCACCGGGATAAGATAGTAGGGATTATTTTATGTTTTTCAGTAGTCGCTAAAATAAATATAGCATGTTTTGGGGGCTCTTCCAATGTTTTCAAAAAGGCGTTAAATGCTGCCTGTGAAAGCATATGGACTTCATCAATAATATATACTTTGTATTTCCCTGCTTGCGGGGGTATGCGTACTTGGTCTATGAGGTTTCTGATATCATCGACAGAATTATTGGATGCAGCATCTAATTCAAAAATATTAAAAGCAAAATCTTCATCAGGGCGCTCAGTTCCGTCTTGATTTATTTTTTTAGCTAAAATTCGTGCACATGTTGTTTTCCCAACCCCTCTTGGTCCACAAAAAAGAAGTGCTTGAGCTAGGTGATTGTTTTCGATGGCATTGATCAGTGTATTGGTAATAGCTTGTTGCCCTATAACATCTTTAAATGTTTGAGGACGGTACTTACGGGCTGATACAATGAAATGTTCCATCAAAAAAACAGGATTATTCACAAAGATAAAAATTGCAATCAGATTATTCGATTCTAACGTTGTATTTTAGAATGAGTTATCAACAAATAAGGTACATAAAAAAATTATTTTGATAGATGCCGAAATGGCATATGTCTTTTTTTGGTATAAAAAATGTAGCTTTGCATTAGCATGCTGCCTTATCGCGAAATAGTGATTTCGAGGAAAGTCCGGACACCGTAGAGCAACATAGCGGGTAACGCCCGTCCGCTGAAAAGTGAGGACTAGTGCAACAGAAAGAATGTACAGGTAATGCTGTAGTGAAATCAGGTAAACTCTATGTGGTGCAACGCCATGTAAACCAACATTATTAGGGCAGCTCGCCCAACGTTGGAGGGTAGGCGGTTAGAGGTATTGGGCAACTAATATCCCAGATAGATGATAAGGGGCTTTAATTTAAGTTACAGAATCCGGCTTATAAGCATGCTTTTTATTATTCATTTAAAGCATCTTACCTAAGATTTTAAACTTAGGATAAGATGCTTTTGTTTTGGTTGGTTATCAGATTTTTATTCTTCTTGTGCTTCTATTGCTTCTTCTTTTGAGGCTTCTTTTACAGCCATATATATAGGCATGTTATCCCAATAGCCATATTCCTCGATTATTTTATTATCTTTTATTTTTGAGGTGATATGTATGGGCACTTCAACTACTTTTTCACTTCCTGCTATAGTGCCTTGCCAATTTCCCCACATATTGACCCAGCGATCCCCATCATCTTCTACAACCATTTCATAGAAAATAGAATCTTTCATGACGTAATTTGATAGCATTTGGATATCTTCTTTAAGCTGTTCAATAGAAATATCTACATTTACAGCTGAAGTACTGTTATGATATATTTTGGCAGTATCTATATATGTGCTTTTTAATCCCTCCCAATCCCCGGAAAGGTAGTAACCTACATTTGATTTAATAAGGTCAATTTCAGGAGCTTCTGTGAAATACTGCTTGGGAGCAGGCTTTTGGCAGGCTATTAATAGCATAGCTGTTAAACAGACAATAATGACTTTTTTCATAATTTATTGGTTTAATTAGTTGTTTGAATTACATAAACACAATAGGAGAAATTGGTTCAGGTTTTTTTCAAATTGGGAGATAACTAAATTAATGAAAATAAAGAAAATATCCTAAAAATCCCTATGCTCTTTTATACTATATTTATGCTGATAGCTTAAAAAAACTAAAAACACTGCTCCCATATTTTCGGGTATGGCTATAATAATATAGATGTGATAGGTCAGTTTGTTTAGCATGTTCTATAATTAGAAGTCCCTCGGGATGAAGCAATTTATTTTCAAAAACTAGTTGAGGGATCAAAGCAAAAGCTTCTTCTGTCATAGCATATGGAGGATCGGCAAAGATAATATCGGCTTTCATGGAGAGATGCTTCAAAAACATAAAAACATCATTTTTCAGTGTTTTTATTGGCATCACAAGGGAATTGGCAGTTTTTTCAATATATTTTATGCATTGGGTGTTTTTATCTACAGCCAAAATATCTTTGCATCCGCGAGAGGCAAATTCATAACTAATATTTCCGGTGCCGGCAAACAAATCAACTACGGTAATTTCTTCAAAAGAATAATAATTGTTTAAGATATTGAATAATGACTCTTTTGCATAATCAGTAGTGGGTCGCACCTGAGCAGCAGCTTTTTTAGGAACTGTTATACGCTTGCCTTTATATTTGCCAGAGATAATACGCATTAAAAAGCATTTTGTAAGATGAAATCAGAAAAAAGGTTGTTTGGAGAACTATTTTCCGAATAGTTATGAAAGGCATCATTTTCTATGGTAATATGCCTAATATATTTATAGGCCATTTGATAATTTGCATCATGTTCTGCGATTACTCCTAAAAAACGTAAATGAAACTCCTCTGGATCTAATTTCAACTGCTCTGCTGTAAATAAAATATAATATATAAAATCTTCTTTTGTTTGGTAGTGGAATGTGTTATAAAACACTAATTTTTTATTTTGGATGACAATGACTTCAAAATGGGTTTGCTCTACATGGATATACATGATAGGCTTTTCATCAAGAAGCGTATTTTTTATAAGTGTATCAATCAAAATACTAGAGGAGTGCTGGTATTCAAAGGGGCCTAACTGGTCAAGTAAAAAATTATTCACATTTACATAAGGAACATATACATTAATAATTTCCCCATTTGCAATAGTATCATAAGCAATGAAGTCATTTTTAAGTATTTTGATATTGTACTTTAAGTAATCAGAAAGTTTATTTTCATCAAATAAGTTTTTTGGAACTACTGATGAGAGATCATTGCTATGCAATACTTTTATTTTTTTTAAACTTTTAAAATCTGGGGCATTATCAAATAAAGGAATAATTTCATTTAATAATTTATTAGGGTTGTCAATGTTTCTAAACCTATAATACTGTAATTCTTCGGTGGATTTTTTGATCGGGTTTAAAACACAAAAAGAAAGCCCACTCAAGCTTACCTGAATGGACAGTTCTTTCTCTTTTGGATTGGATATATTACTTATTTTCTCTAGCGTCATATATGTCGGGCCAGTTTCCACTGGTGCTAACTTCTGATAATGAACCTACAATGATTTCAGGACCATTAACTTCATCAATTGATATCATCTCATTTTCTTGTGCAACTAAATATCTAGGTTGGTCATGAAGAATAACACTCTTAGCCACTTTTGCTTCAAAAACAGCTGCTTTGTAGCCGCTTTTTTCAATAATATCGGCTTTTAAGGCAAATTTTTCATTATTTTTTGCATAAGGGACATTCATCATAGTTTTATATCGGTCAGAACCTTTAAATAATGAATCTTTTACTTTAACAAAGCCTAAAGTGTCAATAATAACAACTTCTTTTAGCATGTCGATCCGATAGACAGGGTCATACTCGAGATAGGAAGAATCTCTCTGTTGTGTGATTACAAAATCAGCAGTATCTATAAATGAGATAAGCTTATCAAAAGTCCCCACAAATTTTCCTGTTATAGAACGATGTGCTTCCTGGGAGTCCCGAATGTCTTTTAATTTTGCAATAACGGCAGAATACCGTTCTTTTTTTACTTTTTCAAACTGAATAGGCTGGTTAATAGATTGGTATATCTTGTAGACAAAGAAAATACATAATAACCAAAGAACAATTTGTATAGCTGCTTTCATTTTACTATTTAGTGTTATATTAAAAAGGGTTTACGCAAATCTACAATTTTTTTTTATTCATGAAAGTTTTTGCCTTAAAAAACATCATTAACTTTGAAAAGGAAAAAAGCTTCATGGATACATCTTCTTTTTATAAATTGCTAAAGGAAAAATTTCCCCATACACCTACTTTAAAGCAAGATATTGTATTACAACAACTTTCCGATTTTATTTTTGAAGCAAACCATAACCAACTATTTCTCTTAAAAGGGTATGCTGGTACAGGCAAAACAACCATTGTAAGCACATTGGTTACTAATTTATGGCGGGCTACACTACGATTTGTACTATTAGCTCCCACCGGAAGGGCAGCAAAAGTAATCACTAGCTATTCAGGGCAAGGCGCACTTACGATACATAAAAGTATTTACTTTCCAAGAAAACAAAAAAGTGGAGGAGTTAGTTTTGTACTACAACCTAATAAACACAGGAAAACACTCTTTATTGTAGATGAAGCTTCTATGATATCTGATATGCAAGGTGACTCTAAACTATTTGAGAACGGGTCACTGTTAGATGATTTAATTTATTATGTCTATTCAGGGCATAACTGCAAGCTTATTTTGATTGGGGATACTGCACAATTACCACCGGTAAACCTGTCCATAAGCCCGGCATTGAATGCCGGTACGCTTTCACTGAATTATAACAAGGAGGTTGTTCAAATGGAACTTGATGAGGTAGTTCGCCAAGAACAAGACTCAGGAATATTATTAAACGCTACTAATTTAAGAGAACAGATAGAACAAAAAATCACACAAAGTTTTCAATTCCAACTAAATGGTTTTACGGATATTATTAGGCTTGTTGACGGACACGAAATACAAGAGGCCATTGACACAGCTTATAGGGAAAATGGAAAAGAAGAAACGGTTATTATTGTTCGTTCAAACAAGCGTGCAAACCAATATAACCAACAAATAAGAAGCCGTATATTGTTTCTTGAAAATGAACTGGCCGTAGGCGATTATATGATGGTAGTCAAGAACAATTATTTTTGGCTAAAAGCAACATCAGAAGCCGGTTTTATAGCTAATGGGGATATTATCGAGATTCTGGAAATTTTTGCCATCAAAGAGTTGTATGGATTTAAATTTGCAGAAGTAAAAATCCGAATGGTGGATTACCCCAACCAAAAGCCTTTTGAAACGGTTCTGTTATTAGATACCATCCACTCAGAAACCCCGGCACTTTCATATGAAGAATCTAACAAGCTCTATCAAGAAGTTATGAAAGATTATGCAGAAGAAACATCGAAGTACCGAAAGTTTTTAAAAGTGAAGAACAACAAACACTTTAATGCGCTTCAAGTAAAATTTTCTTATACCATTACCTGTCATAAATCACAAGGAGGGCAATGGGAAACCGTTTTTATTGAGCAGCCCTATCTGCCTAACGGCATAGATGTTGATTATTTGCGGTGGCTTTATACAGCAATTACACGTGCCAAAAACCAGCTGTACCTTATAGGTTTTAAAGATGATTTTTTCATATGATCGTTATTAAAAGTAGGCTTAGGAAAATAAAAATCCATTTAGAACACTTATTTTTGAAAGTTATTTAAACAAAAAGCAGCAAGTGAAAACCATAGCAATGATCCCTGCCCGTTATGAGGCCTCTCGTTTTCCCGGAAAACTTATGCAAAACCTGGGGGGAAAGCCTGTTATTCTTCGAACATATGAAGCTGCTGAAAGTACAACCCTCTTTGATGCAGTCTATGTAGTTACTGATAGTGCTGTCATTTTTGAAGAAATAACTAGAAATGGTGGAAAAGCTATTATGAGCACAAAAGAGCATGACTGTGGTAGCGACCGTATAGCAGAAGCCGCAGAGAAATTAGCGGTAGATATTATAGTAAATGTACAAGGAGATGAACCGTTTATTGATACAGAAAGCCTTGCCAGATTATTAAAAGTTTTTAATAATGATTCCAATCAAGAGATAGACTTGGCTTCGCTAATGACACCTATGACAGATTGGGAAGAAATTAAGAACCCAAACATAGTGAAAGTAATTGTTGATCAACGGAACTTTGCTATGTATTTTTCACGTTCTCCAATTCCATATCCCAGAGATAAGGAAACAGCAGTACGCTACTTTAAGCACAAAGGGATTTATGCTTTCAGGAAGCAGGCATTGATTGATTTCCCGAAAATGACCATGCACCCTCTGGAGGCTACAGAAAAGATAGAAGCCATACGTTATTTAGAGCATGGAAAAAAAATAAAGATGGTAGAAACCCCCATCTCCGGAATAGGGATAGATACCCCTGAAGATTTGAAAAATGCTCAAAAATATTTTCAAAATGAACTATAATGCAATTAAAGTAATAGGTTTTGATGCGGATGATACTTTATGGGTAAATGAAACCTATTTTAGAGAAACTGAGCATAAGTTTGCACAACTACTATCTGCATATGAAACAGAAAATAAAATAGATCAGGAACTATTCAAAATGGAAATGCAAAACCTGGGAGTGTATGGTTATGGTATTAAAGGTTTTATGCTTTCCATGATAGAATCGGCCATTGACCTTTCCAACGGAAAGATTCAGACAGAGGTTATTTCAGAGATTATCAATTTAGGAAAAGAAATGATCTCTATGCCGGTAGAACTTTTGGATGGTGTTGAAGAAGTGTTACAAATACTCAGTAAAAAATACCGTTTGATATTGCTCACGAAAGGAGACTTGCTAGACCAGGAAAGAAAATTGGAAAAGTCAGGGTTGTCCGAATATTTCCATCATATTGAAGTGTTAAGCGACAAAAAAGAAGCAAACTACCAAAATTTGCTAGAACACCTTGAAATAGAAGTATCGGAATTCTTGATGATCGGAAATTCCCTAAAATCAGATATTTTACCTTTGGTAAATATTGGCGCAAAGGCTATTCATGTGCCTTTTCATACTACTTGGACTCATGAAGAGGTAGATGAGGATGATGACAATGGGGGTTATCGTACGGTAGATACCCTTAAACAAATTTTGGAATTTGTTTAAAACATAATTCACCAAATAAAACAATAATGCTTAGGAAAATAATAGGTTTTATTTTTTACAAAATAATGAAATGGAAATTAACAGGGGATTTTCCTAACCTTAAAAAATGTGTAATAATTGTAGTACCCCATACCAGCTGGCACGATTTTTATCTAGGCCTTTATGTTAGGAGTTTAATCGGGCTAAAAATAAACTATGTTGCAAAAAAAGAACTTTTTAAACCACCTTTTGGGTGGTATTTCAAATGGACAGGAGGGGCGCCTATCGATCGTACTTCCGGGCAGAATAAAGTGCAGGCAATAGCAGCATTATTTAAAGACCGGGATCAGTTTAGGTTGGCGATGGCTCCTGAGGGAACAAGAAAAAAAGTCACGGAATGGAAAACAGGTTTTTATTACATAGCAAAAGAAGCTGAAGCCCCCATTGTAATGGTGGCTTTTGATTATGGTAAAAAAGAGGTAAAAATATCCGAACCTTTTTATCCGACAGCTAATAAAGAGGCTGATTTTGATTCGATGAGAGCATTTTATAAAGGAGTAACAGGAAAAATCCCTGCTTACACTTAATAATTGATATTAGATATTAATTTTTGGTTCTCCAGTTCCTGAATAATGGCTTTTACATAATCTTTTACAGTTTTGTCCACATTAGCAGGGTCAGTAATAGCAAAATTTCCAACCCATACCGGTTCACGAGAGTCATTTTTAATATCGTATAAAGCACTTTCTACCCGATATACGTTGTATTCTTTATAATAGGAGGGGTTATAATAGATGTCTTGATATAAAAAATAATAACGTCCGAAGCGTGTTCCTCGATACTGTACGCCAAGTGATTCAGGGGTATAGCTAGTTTTCTTTTCAACACCTTTCACTACAGTTGTTAAAACAGCATCATATCCTTTTTTTCTTAATTCTTCCACAGCATTTTTAATTTCTTCTTCTGATTTTTGACTGTGTGAGAAATGAGGTCCAAATTCGATGAGACTTTCTTCTGCAATACTGTTTCGTTCAAGAAATTCTTTTTTTAGCGAGGACTCAAACTTTTGCCTTGCAGATAAGTTTTGCGTCATGCCCACCACTAATGTTTTTTTTGGAGAAAAACTTGGTTTATTTTCATTTTTCCAACTGCTAATCAAACTTGTTGAAGAACAGCCCATCAACCCAGCCGCTATAACAATGCTAATTATTTTTCTCATTATATTTTCTTTATGTGTTGTGTTTATAAAATTAATCAAAAGAAAAGGATGAAAAAATGATAAATATTAGATTTAGAACTTTTTCTCTATTAATTTTTCCTCTGGTTCTTTCTTTTTCTCATTTCCGGGAAACACAAGCGAAGTGCTGGAGTAAGTGTACCCAAAGGTATAATTGGCATAATATACCTGGGAAATAGCATCTTCTATTTGGGCTTCTGAAAGCTCTTTTAGTGGATGTACAAATATAGACCACATGATTTCATCTGAGATTGCATATTTTACATCTAATGCGGTGTGATAATTGGCCACGAGGGCATTAAGAAGCATATCTTCACTTAGTTTGCTACGTTCTGCAATGGGAGAGATGATACGCATGCGGTTTGCATTCTCATCAGTGATACAGATGAGAATACGGTCTTTATATGAAAACTGCCATGCATTTCCATTCACTTGTACACTGTCCGCTATACGGTATATAATTTCTCCAATTTTATCAGTATTCATATTTTGTGCATAGCTATAAAAGGAAGTAACTATGAATAGAAAAAAAAAGTAGTTTCTCATGGTCATATTTTAATATTAGTCGCACTTATTGATGCAATCCTGACATGGGGTTAAGAGATAAAATTAATTGATCATTATTCGGAAGCTTCTTGCATGGTATGATATACGTTTTGCACATCATCATCCTCTTCTATCATTTCCAGTAATTTTTCCACATCTGCCATTTGTTCCGAGATTAATTTTTTAGTCATTTGAGGGATACGTTCAAAACCGGAAGAAAGGATTTCAATGTTTCTGTTTTCCAGCTCTTTTTGAATGATTCCGTAACTATTAAAAGGCGCATAGAGTAAGATACCATCGTCATCTACAAAAACTTCTTCCACACCAAAATCAATAAATTCGAGCTCTAATTTTTCTACATCAATTCCTTCTGGATTGATTCGAAAATTACAAGTGTGGTCAAACATAAATTCTACAGATCCACTCGTTCCTAAGTTACCATCACATTTATTAAAATAGCTACGGATATTTGCTACTGTTCGGTTATTGTTATCAGTAGCTGTTTCTACCAAAACAGCAATGCCATGAGGGGCATATCCTTCAAAAAGGACTTCTTTGTAATCTTCAGTATTTTTATCAGAAGCTTTTTTTATGGCTCGTTCTATATTGTCTTTTGGCATGTTAACAGCTTTGGCATTCTGAATAACAGCTCTTAAGCGTGCATTAGATTCAGGGTGTGGGCCACCTTCTCGTACGGCCATTACAATATCTTTCCCTATACGTGTAAATGCTTTGGACATGGCAGCCCAACGTTTCATTTTTCGTGCTTTTCTAAATTCAAAAGCTCTTCCCATAGAAATGTGTTTTTAGAGTGTAAATTTAACGAAATTGCTGTTTTATAAAAATAAAAGAATAACTGGTTAATCCGAATAAAGTTCTGTGCTCTCGTTAATAACTTCCTGGCAGGTAATACGAAGGTTTTTAGGGAGTAGATTATCTTTTGGAAGAACTGCTAAAAAACGATCAAAATTAGAGGTATATACATTTTTGAACAGCGGTTCTTTGTGTTTTAGCTTTTTGGCAAGTTCGCGTATAAATTCATCATGATGTATAAGATCATAGCTGCCTAGGTGATATATCCCTTTTTTCTTTCGGTTGATAATATAATGAATTTGTTGCGCTAGTTTATTAGCAGTAGTAGTGTTCATAACCAAATTAGGAAAGATTTCATAAGGTTCTTTTTGGTCCAGGTGTTTTTTAAGTTCTTTTATCCTGGGAGAGGCATGTCCAAAAACCATAGGTAACCTTGCAACGATATATTGCGATTCAGGAAGTTTTAATAAAATATTTTCTATTTTAATTTTCAGTCGGCCATAAATACTTTCAGAGAGCGTTTTGTCATATTCATAGGAAGGATAATTAGTAAAGGCATCAAATACGTTTGCTGACGATAGAAAAATAATTTTGCATCTAGACGATGAAGCATATACGGCAAGCTCTTCATGTAGTGCGATTTGTGCTTCAAAATTTCCCCGTACACAAGAAATAATGTGTGTAGGGCGTATGGATTTTATCAATGACTCAATTCCTTCTTTTTCAAAATCGAAGGGATAAAAGTGCCCATTTTCAGCGTAAGATTTATTTGTGAAATACGTTCCGTAGGTATCAAAATAAGAGCAAAACTCTTTATATAAAGTATTCCCTATAAATCCGCTTGCTCCCAGAATCAGTATCCGCATTAAAAGTTGACTTTTAATTAAAATTACTTAGTCTTTCTTTTTATAAAAAGGAAGCTTTACGATTTTCGCAGGTACTGCATTTTTTCGTATCTGGATATATATAGTAGTTTCCGGAGAAGCCATTTCTGAAGGAACGTACCCTAACCCAATGCCTTTTCCAAGTGTGGGGGACATGGTTCCACTGGTAACATTTCCAATACGATTACCATTGTTGTCTACAATGTTATAGCCCTGTCTTGGGATGCCCCGTTCTTGAAGTTCGAAACCAATTAATTTTCTGGATACGCCTTCTTCTTTCTGCTTTTTAAGGGCTTTACTGTTGGTAAATTCTTTGTTGAATTTGGTAATCCATCCTAATCCGGCTTCAATAGGAGAGGTAGTATCGTCTATGTCATTTCCATAGAGGCAATAACCCATTTCGAGCCGTAAGGTATCGCGGGCAGCCAATCCTATGGGTTTTACCTTTAATTCCATTAACCGATCCCATATTTGTTCTACATGTTCGTTGTGACAATAGATTTCAAAGCCACCACTTCCGGTATAACCGGTTGCTGATATAATAACATGCTCAATACCGGCAAAATCGCCCACGACAAAATGATAATATTTTATAGCTTCTAAATTGATTGAAGTGAGTTGTTGAATGACTTTTAATGTTTTTGGCCCCTGAATAGCAAGTAATGAAAAATTATCAGAGATATTGACCAAATTAGCCCCTACAGTATTAAGTTTATTGATCCATTCCCAGTCTTTATCAATGTTGGAAGCATTTACTACAAGCAAATACTCATCTTCTTTCAGCCTATAAACAATTAGATCATCTACAATCCCTCCTGAGTCATTTGGCATGCAACTGTATTGTGCTTGCCCATCTATCAATTTAGATGCATCATTACTACATATTTTTTGAATAAGTGCTAATGCATGATCACCTTTGACCAAAAATTCACCCATATGACTTACATCAAAAACTCCTATATTATCACGTACAGCTTCATGTTCAACAGTTACACCATCATATTGAACAGGCATATTATATCCTGCAAAAGAAACCATTTTTGCCCCCAAGGCAATATGTGTTTTGGTAAGGACCGTATTTTTCATAGATTTCATTTCAAAATTGGCGCAAAGTTATTGAAAAATAGCTTGAACTGACAGGATATAGAGCGGTTAATTTAATCGCTTTCTTCCAATTGAAACAACTCATTGACAGTTTTTCCAAACACTTTTGCCATTTTTAATGCTAGTACGGTAGAGGGTACATATCGGTTGGCTTCAATAGAGTTAATGGTTTGTCTTGAAACACCGATCTTATTAGCCAATTCTTCTTGTGTAATAGCTAAGATAGCCCGTTCTATTCTTATCTTATTCTGCATTATCGGGTAGCTTTTAGCACATAAAAGAACAATAATTGAACGATCAACATAAACCATAGGATGACAAAACCGTCTAATTCGGTGAAAGCAGCTTTTTCGGGTTTGATCACAAACGCTACTACATAGGTAATATAAGGCTGTATTAATGCATAGATGACCCCCATAACAAAGGCTAATGAATAAGAGTGTGCACGTAACTTTATTGTTAACTCATCTTCAATTTTGTCTCTCGAAACAGAAAGGAATAGTAAAGAAACCAATAATGCTTTCTTGGTTATATCCTTTGCTATTTCTATTTCACCAGGGATTAGTTTTAATGCAATGAGTACAATAATAGCGGTTATCAATAAGCCCCAACCTATTTTCTTGTATACATTAGGTAGAAGTTTAAGTTTTTGAATTCGTTTGCGCTCACATTCTAGCAGTTGTTTTTTATTCATAATTAATTATATTAAAAGTTAAATATATTTTACAATATGACAAATATACTTTACATTTTTTAATTAAACAATTAATTGTATTATTTTTTAATAAGCTTTAACTACTATAGAAAAAGGCCTGTCATATATGACAGGCCTTTTTTATAAAAAATTAAAGCGTATATATTAAATTACTTTGACATTTACTGCGTTCAATCCTTTATTACCTTGTTGTAATTCAAATTCTACAACGTCATCTTCCTGAATATTATCAATTAAACCGGAATGATGAACAAAATGTTCTTTCTTTGATCCTTCTTCCGTAATAAAACCAAAACCTTTTGATTCGTTGAAAAATTTTACTGTTCCTTTTATCATTATAAATAAGTTAATAAATTAGTATAATCTGCAAATATAATGTTATATAATTAAATAAAGTTATTTTTTTTGTTTTATTTAATTGTTTTTCAAAAGACTACATTATTTATCCTAATGATATACACGCTTTATATGTTCATGATGGTTTTATCTATATTTAATAAAAGATATTTATGATCTTGAAAATGTTACTTTTGTTGGCTTAAAAATAAAATCAGGAACGACACATTTTGAATTGAATGAAAAAATATTTTAATCTTTTCGATTTATCCCAGAAAGTTAATTATAAAACAGAAGTTCTATCGGGGTTAACAGTTGCTTTGGCACTTATACCGGAAGCAGTTGCTTTTGCCTTAATAGCAGGCCTTTCGCCATTAACTGGACTGTATGCGGCATTTGTAATGGGTTTTGTGACGGCTGTATTTGGAGGGCGTCCCGGAATGATTTCAGGGGCTACGGGAGCTGTTGCCGTAGTTATTGCCGCTTTAGCAAAGTCACATGGGGTAGAATATGTTTTTGCTACAGTTGTTTTGGCAGGGGTTATTCAGGTGATAGCCGGGGTATTAAAATTAGGAAAATTAATGCGTTTAGTGCCTCACCCTGTTATTTTTGGATTTGTCAATGGGCTGGCTATTATAATTTTTATGTCACAATTAGATCAATTTAAAGATGCCTCAGGTCAATGGTTGACGGGAACACCTTTGCATACATTATTAATTTTGGTACTCATTACCATGCTCATTATTTGGGGATTACCTAAAATTAGTAAAGCTATCCCTGCATCATTGGTAGCCATATTGGTCGTTTTTGGAGTAGTTATTTTATTGGGTATCGATACCAAAACAGTGGGGGATATGGCTTCCATTCAAGGGGGGTTCCCTCCATTTCATATGCCCGATGTTCCACTGAATATAGAAACATTCAGTATTATTTTACCCTATGCCGGTATTGTGGCGGGTGTTGGTTTGATAGAGAGTCTATTGACATTGAATATTATTGATGAAATTACAGAAACAAGAGGTAGGGGCAATAAGGAAGCGGTAGCGCAAGGGACAGCTAATATACTTTCCGGAGTCTTTTCAGGTATGGGCGGATGTGCCATGATTGGGCAGAGTTTGATTAATATTTCTTCCGGAGCAAGAGCTAGGCTATCAGGTATTGTAGCAGCTGTAATGCTATTGGTGTTTATTATGTTTGGAGCTAACCTGATAGAGAAGTTGCCTATGGCAGCACTGACCGGATTGATGATTATGGTGGCCATAGGGACTTTTGAATGGGCTAGTTTGCGTACATTTAGAAGAATGCCAAAATCTGATATTTTTGTAATGGTACTAGTTACTTTGGTAACAGCAGTACTTCATAACTTGGCTTTGGCAGTAGTTATTGGAGTTATTATTGCAGCGTTGGTTTTTGCGTGGGATAATGCCAAACGGATTCGGGCTCGGAAATATGTAGATGGGAACGGCGTAAAGCATTATGAAATATATGGGCCTTTATTTTTTGGATCTGTCACTGTATTTAATGAAAAGTTTGATATATTAAACGATCCCGATGAAATAATTATTGACTTTGCTGAAAGTCGTGTCGTAGATATGTCGGCTATAGAAGCACTCAACAAAATTACAGAACGGTATCAAAAAGTAGGAAAGAAAGTGCATTTGAAACATCTAAGCAAAGATTGCAGAAAACTACTCAAAAATGCAGAAGAGATAATAGATGTCAATGTTCTTGAAGATCCAACGTATAAAGTAGTGGTGGATAAAATATAACAAATAAGACCTCCTTTTTACATTTTATACATAACAATCATCTTTTTTGTAAGTTATTTTTAATATAAATATTAAAAGTTAATGGTTCATCATTAATAAAATCCCCAATATTAAAAAAATAAATACAAACTCTAAAGACATAGCATTTTTATACTTGCTTGTCGTTATTTGTTTCATGTTATCACACTAAAAATAGTACATTTACTATCCTGTATAAATAGTTGTCATATTTTTGTTAAGTTATTGGTTCAAAACTTTTTTATTGTAAAATGAATATATTAACAGTAGAACAACTTTATGAAGCTGATAAATTCACAATTCAGAAACAAAAAATCACAAGTGATGAATTGATGGAACGTGCAGCTACTTGCTGTTTTAATTCGTTTCATTTAAGTCATAAAGAATTAAAACCAAAAATTCATATTTTTTGTGGCACGGGCAATAATGGAGGCGACGGATTGGTACTATGTAGGTTGCTTAAAGCACAGGGTTATGATGTGGCAGCTTATGAGGTGAATTTTAGCCAACAGCGCTCCAAAGATTTTCAGATAAACAGGGATCGTTTAAAATCACTTAATTATGAACCTACAATAATTTCAAATGAGAAAGATTTTCCAAAAATAGAGGCAAATGACCTTATCGTAGATGCTCTTTTTGGAATAGGTTTAAATAGAAAGCCGGATACATGGGTTGCTGCATTAATAGAATACCTAAACCAAACACAAGCATTTATTTATTCGATAGATATTCCATCGGGAATGTATATGTATGCGGTTCCTGAAAATCAGGAAGCAGTAATAAAGGCAGACCATGTATGGACGTTCCAGTTACCCAAATTGGTCTTCTTTTTACCCCAAACAGGGCAATATATAAAGAATTGGGAGGTATTGGATATCGGGCTAGATATGGATTTTATTAAAAACACAAAATCAAACATACATTTGGTAATTGAGGATACAGCCCATTCATTGTATCGACCTAGAGAAAAGTTTACCCATAAAGGGACTTATGGACACAGTTTCATTGTTGGAGGGAGTTATGGTAAAATAGGAGCTGTAGTATTGTCGAGCAAATCATGCCTCAAAGTTGGTGCTGGGTTGGTCACAACATATGTGCCAGAGTGCGGTTATGATATTATGCAAACAGCTGTTCCAGAAGTGATGGTTTTAACAGATGAAAGAAAAGATGTACTATCGGAGATCATATACGATTTTACCCCTACAGTTGTAGGTATAGGAATGGGAATAGGCACCAGCAATGAAACAAAAGAAGCCTTTTTGAAGTTTCTCGAAGGAAATAAGGCCCCTTTAGTAATTGATGCAGATGGATTGAATATATTATCAAAGCAAAAGAAAGGACTTCAATTGTTACCACCAAAGTCTATTTTAACACCACATCCGAAAGAATTAGAACGTTTGATAGGAACATGGGAGAACGATTTCGATAAACTAGAGAAAGCTAAGGCATTTGCTCAAAAACATGCTGTTATTTTGGTACTTAAAGGAGCTCATACAATCACAATAAATGAAGATCATTTGTATATTAACACTACTGGAAATCCGGGGATGGCTACAGCTGGAAGTGGCGATGTACTTGCGGGAATGATTACCGGACTTGTTTCACAAGGACATGACCCTTTAAAAGCAGCTATTTTTGGAGTGTACCTTCATGGAAAAGCGGGTGATTGTGCAGCAGCCCAACATGGAGAGGAAGCACTTACAGCAACAGCATTGATAGATGCTATAGGGGAAGCATATAGGACTATTATATCTAAAGACAAAATAACCATTAATCATTCATGAAAAAAGGAATACATTATATAAGTTCTGACATATTGGATATAGCCACTATAAATGGTGCGATTGACAACGGTAAAATGTTAGCACTGTCGGATGAAGCAAAAATTAATATTGAAAAGTGTAAATCATATCTGGACAATAGACTTTCAAAGCAAAAAGAGCCTGTTTATGGTATTAATACCGGTTTTGGTTCTTTATGTAACGTAAAAATATCCAAAAATCACTTAGCCAAGTTACAGGAAAATCTGGTAATGTCCCATGCATGTGGAATGGGAGAGGAAGTGCCTGCACGGATTGTAAAAATAATGCTCTTTCTAAAAATACAATCATTGAGTTATGGGCATAGCGGAGTACAGTTAGCAACTGTAAACAAGCTTATTGATTTTTTTAACAATGGCATTTACCCTGTAGTTTATACACAAGGCTCATTGGGAGCATCTGGAGATTTAGCGCCACTTGCACATTTGGCACTTCCGCTTATAGGAAAGGGAGAAGTATATTATGAAGGAAAAAAAATAAGAAGTGAAGAGCTTTTGAAAAAGCTTGGTTGGGAACCTATTGGCCTTCAGGCAAAAGAAGGATTGGCGTTGCTTAACGGAACTCAATTTATGAGCGCCTATGGTGTAACTGTTCTGTCCAGATCATATAAGCTTTCTCACATAGCAGACATTATAGGAAGTATGTCTTTAGATGCCTACTTAGGAAGATTAGAACCATTTGATAAACGAATACATCATATAAGGCCTCATGGCGGACAGATAAAAACTGCTGAGAAGGTGAGAAGAATTATTGAAGGCAGTAAGTTATCAGAATTAAAAAAGCACCATGTACAAGACCCATATTCATTCAGGTGCATTCCACAAGTGCATGGGGCAACAAAAGACACCTTAGATTTTGTACAAAAAACATTTAAGACAGAAATTAACTCAGTTACTGATAATCCAAACATATTTGAAGCAACTGATGCTATTATTTCAGGCGGAAACTTTCATGGACAACCACTAGCGCTAGCATTGGATTATTTAGCTATTGCTATGGCAGAACTGGGAAGTATCTCGGAGCGAAGAACATTTCATTTAATATCAGGTTCCCGAGGGCTTCCTACCTTTTTGGTAAATGACCCTGGATTGAATTCAGGGTTAATGATCCCACAATACACAGCAGCAAGTATTGTTAGTGAGAACAAGCAACTAGCTACTCCTGCAAGCGTAGATAGCATTGTATCTTCTAACGGGCAAGAGGATCATGTGAGCATGGGAGCTAATGCAGCTACTAAGTGTAAAAGAATTGTTGATAATGTAGAAAAAATATTAGCGATAGAACTAATGAGCGCATCACAAGCACTAGTATTTAGGGAACCTGTAAAAACAGCACCTTATCTGGAAAAATTATTGAAAAAGTATAGGGAAAGTGTAGGGTTTATCGCTAATGACCGCATACTACATACTGATATAGTAGAAACGGTAGCATTTCTCAGGAGTTTTGAGATTGAAGAATTCTTTCTTGACGATTAGCATGTATTACCATTTTTCGCATCCATACTTCTGCCTCTTCAACGGTATTAAAGTGCTCAAAAGGTTTATTAAAGAAAATACGTTCAATTTCTACATTCAATCGCTGCATTCTATTGGAAGTAACAACAGCTATTGCGACAAGGTTTCGCATTTTAGAAGTTTCCAGATATATAGTAGGATCAATAGAATATGAATTTGTCCGATTGTATATGTACCCAAATGGCTTATTTAAATAGTTTTCGGCACACATAGTTATTAAATGTCGGTTTTCATCCGACCTTACGTTTTCTCCTTCATTGATTATCCCAATTGCGTAGCAGTCGTGAAATTCTAAAGAACCAAAGTTAAAATTAATTTTTTTGCTCATTATGGGAAAATTAACGTTTGTTACACTAAAAAAGTCGTTAATAGATCGTAATCATTACATTATCAATTACATACATCGATAAATGTATTGTAAAAAACGTTTAATGGAGAAAAAAATAGATAAACAGGCTATTTTCATCTTTAAACGTAAAGAAACCGCTAGCTAGTTTTATTTAGCAATTTTGTGTTTCACGTTTTTCTCGATAGCCTTGATCATCAAAGAGGCTATATCCTTATCAGTAGCCGTTTCGATGCCCTCCAGTCCAGGAGAAGAATTTACTTCTAGTAATAAAGGGCCTTTGGAAGACCTGATGATATCTACACCGGCTACTCTTAGTCCCATAGCTTTGGTGGCCTTCACGGCAATTTTTTTCTCTTCCGAGGTGACTCTTATGATAGATGCTGTACCTCCTAAGTGCATGTTGGCCCTAAATTCTCCGGGAGGAGCTTCACGCTGCATAGCTGCTACTACTTTTCCATCGATCACGAAACACCGAATGTCTTTTCCATTGGCTTCTTTTATAAATTCTTGAACTAGTATATTGGCATTTAAGCTCTTGAACGCATTAACCACACTTTCTGCTGCTTTTTTTGTTTCGGCCAATACAACACCTTTTCCTTGTGTTCCTTCTAGTAATTTTATAATTAAAGGTGACCCTCCAACCATTTTAATAAGGTCATTGGTATCGAGAGGAGAATTGGCAAACCCGGTAGTAGGAATACCTATCCCATTGTTTAGTAATAATTGGAGGGAGTATAGTTTATCTCTAGATTGGCTAATAGCAGCAGCAGTATTTAGACAGTATATGTTGAGTGCTTCAAACTGACGAGTCAAGGCACAGCCATAATACGTCATGCTAGGTCTTATTCTTGGGATTATAGCATCCAGATCATTCAGTATTTTTCCACCTCTGTAATGGATTTCGGGAGTTTTAGCATCCAGTTTCATATAACATTGGCGAATGTTGTAGAACTGTACGTCATGACCTAATCTTTCTCCTGCTTCAATAATTCTTCTATTACTATATAGGTTAGGATTGCTTGCCAATAGCCCAATTTTTAAACCGGAGTAATTATTGACATTGATTTTGTATTTCGCATCGATTTCCTCATCAGTCAAGTCACCTAATAAAAAACTACTTTCAGGGTCAACCAACATTTTTCCCTTCATAGCTTCACGGCCAAGAAGCATTCGATATCCCATAGTATCGCGGTTGGTAAGGGTGATTTCAATATCCCAACTCTGATCACCTACTTTGAGTACAGTACGGACTACATACCTGCTCTCCCTGTTTCCTGTAGAACTTTTTATGATCCGTTTATCGATAACCAATGCTTCACAGTGGATCAGTTTCTTACCATTATTTTGAACGGGAAAAACGTCAAAAGTAACCCAGGTTTCATTATTTCGTTGAAATGGCTGAATGTTCACAGCATGAAGCGCCGAAGTTTTTGCGCCACTGTCAACACGTACTTTTATAGCAGGAATAGCGAGTCCTGGTAATGAAACCCATTCTTCACTTCCTATAACAGTTTTATTATTGAGCATTTAGTCGATTTATTGTAGTATGAATACAAATAAAGATATTTATTTCTAATAAAAAAAGCATATGTTTTGTTCATATGCTTTTATTTTGGAGGACTATTTCTATTATGATTCTGTAGGTTTCTCCGCTTTTTTAATTTCAATTTTTAGCTGATCATCTTCTTTTTTACCTATATCAATAAAAATACTGTCACCTTCTTGTATTTTAGAATTAACAATCTCTTCTGCCAGTGCGTCTTCAACATATTTTTGAATAGCCCTTTTTAAAGGACGTGCCCCATATTGTTCATCAAAACCTTTATCAGCAATATAATCTTTTGCCTTTTTACTTAGTGATAAAGTATATCCAATATCTTTAATTCTTGCATAGAGCTTATCCAATTCAATATCAATGATTTGATTGATGTGTTCTTTACTTAATGAATTAAATACAACTACATCATCAATACGGTTTAAAAATTCAGGAGCAAAAGCTTTTTTAAGTGCATTCTCAATAACACTTTTTTGGTATTCCTCCGCTTGGGATTTTCTGGCAGATGTACCAAACCCTACACCCTGTCCAAAATCCTTTAATTGTCTAGACCCAATATTTGAAGTCATTATAATAATAGTATTCCTAAAGTCGATTTTTCTTCCCAGGCTATCTGTTAAATAGCCATCATCTAATACTTGTAGAAGCATGTTGAACACATCGGGATGTGCTTTTTCCACTTCATCGAGCAATACAACGGCATACGGTTTTCTGCGGACTTTTTCAGTAAGCTGTCCGCCTTCTTCATAACCAACATATCCGGGAGGTGCTCCTATAAGTCTTGAGACAGCAAATTTTTCCATGTATTCGCTCATGTCAATTCGGATCAGTGTATCTTCAGAATCAAATAATTCCTGTGCCAGTATTTTTGCTAGTTGAGTTTTTCCGACACCTGTTTGGCCAAGGAAAATAAATGACCCGATAGGTTTGTTAGGATCTTTCAATCCGGCCCTGTTTCGTTGGATAGCTCTTGCAACTTTATTAACAGCTTCATCTTGCCCAATCACCTTGTTTTTAATTAAATCAGGAAGATTGGCCAGTTTGTTACTTTCTGTTTGTGCGATCCTGTTTACCGGAATACCGCTCATCATCGATACTACATCTGCTACGTGGTCTTCTGTTACAATTTCTTTGTGGAGCTTGCTTTCCTCTTCCCACTTTTCTTGTGCTGTGGCTAAATCTTTTTCCAATCGTTTTTCATCATCACGTAGCTTTGCAGCTTCTTCATATTTTTGCTTCTTTACCACGGAGTTCTTTAATTCCCGTACTTCTTCCAATTGTTTTTCCAAGTCCAATACCTGTTTAGGTACTTCCATATTAATGATGTGTATCCTGGAACCTGCTTCATCAAGTGCATCAATGGCTTTATCGGGGAGAAAACGGTCTGTTATATAGCGGTGCGTAAGTTTTACACATGCATCAATAGCCTCATCAGTGTAATTTACGTTGTGATGGTCTTCGTATTTTTCTTTTATATTGTGTAGAATTTCAATAGTTTCCTGAACAGATGTAGGCTCTACCATTACTTTTTGGAAACGTCGCTCTAGTGCACCATCTTTTTCTATATATTGCCGGTATTCATCTAGGGTAGTGGCTCCGATACATTGAATTTCTCCACGTGCTAAAGCAGGTTTGAACATGTTTGAAGCGTCTAAGCTTCCGGTAGCACCACCTGCTCCAACGATAGTATGGATTTCATCAATAAAGAGGATAATATCGTCATTTTTTTCCAACTCATTCATTACCGCTTTCATGCGCTCTTCAAATTGCCCTCGGTATTTTGTACCTGCAACCAAGCTAGCAAGGTCTAACGTAACAACACGTTTATTATAAAGTATGCGAGATACTTTTTTCTTTATTATCCGTAGTGCCAGGCCTTCAGCAATAGCTGATTTTCCAACTCCCGGTTCTCCTATTAAGAGAGGGTTGTTTTTCTTTCTCCTACTTAATATTTGGGAAACACGTTGTATTTCTTTTTCTCTTCCAACTACAGGGTCAAGCTTATCCTCTTCTGCTAATTGGGTAAGATCGCGTCCAAAATTATCTAAAACAGGTGTTTTGGATTTTTTATTACTTTTTCCGCTTGCTGATGAACTGCTAAAAGGGTTCTCTTTAGATTCTTCAGGGATTCCTGCATCATCAGAAAAAGATTCTGCGGAAGGGGAATCCAAATAATCATCATCGCTTGTGATCATGTATTTAAATTGCTCTTTAACACCATCGTAATTAACTTTAAGCCTATTTAAAAGCTTTGTAGTGGGGTCATTTTCATTTCTTAATATGCATAACAATAAATGTGCAGTATTAATGGCACTGCTTTGAAAAAGCTTAGCTTCTAAAAAAGTTGTTTTTAGTGCCCGTTCTGCTTGCCGTGTAAGGTGAAGGTTTTTCTTGTCATTGGCTACAAGCGTCGAGTTGGGGTTTGCAGGGCTCAGAATCTCTACTTTTCTCCTCAAATGATCCAAATCTATTTCTAATGCATTAAGTATATTGATAGCTTTTCCGCTCCCATCACGCAATAATCCCAACATTAGGTGTTCTGTGCCAATAAAATCATGGCCAAGACGCAGGGCTTCTTCTTTGCTATATGCAATAACATCTTTTACTCTTGGTGAAAAATTATCATCCATAATAATCTCCTTTCATCATTTAAAAATAGTAAAAACAACTTTAATAAGTCAAAAACTATACCTAAAACCAGTTATTCTTGGCTAAGAGACGAAAAAAAACAAGAAAATCCAAAGTGAACACCGTTAAATTATTTAAAATTTATAACAACTTTTTTAGTAAAACCAATTGATAATTAGGAGTGTGCAAATGAGTACATGATTTAACAGGATTTTGTTAATAAATACTATGAAAAATGGACTTTCATTAGCAACAAAAAAATAATAAAATATGTATATTGGCACGATTTGTAAATACGAAAAACAATAAAATTTAAGGATATGGCGGAAGGTGAAAAATTGATTCCTATTAACATTGAAGATGAGATGAAATCGGCTTACATTGATTATTCAATGTCAGTCATTGTGTCACGTGCACTTCCAGATGTCAGAGATGGACTGAAACCAGTACACAGAAGAGTTCTATATGGAATGTATGAACTTGGTGTATTGAGCAATAGAGCTTATAAAAAGTCGGCAAGGATTGTTGGAGAAGTACTGGGGAAATACCACCCACACGGAGATACATCTGTATATGATACGATGGTCCGCATGGCACAAGAATGGAGTTTACGGTATATGCTGGTAGATGGTCAGGGAAATTTTGGATCTGTTGATGGTGATAGCCCTGCGGCAATGCGATATACAGAAGCACGACTTCGTAAGATTTCGGAAGACATGTTGGCAGATATTGACAAAGATACCGTTGACCATCAATTGAATTTTGATGACTCTCTAAAAGAACCAAAAGTATTACCAACCAGAATACCGAACCTTCTTATTAATGGAGCCTCTGGTATCGCAGTAGGTATGGCAACGAATATGCCACCTCATAACTTAGCAGAGGTTGTTGATGGAACAGTGGCCTATATAGAAAACAATGATATTGAGATCGATGAACTGCTTCAATACATAAAAGCTCCTGATTTTCCAACCGGTGGTATCATCTATGGATATGAAGGTGTAAGGGAAGCATTTAAGACCGGAAGAGGACGTGTGGTAATGCGTGCCAAAGCACATACGGAAGAGATTCAAGGAAGAGAATGTATTATTGTGACAGAAATTCCTTATCAGGTTAATAAAGCAGATATGATCAAAAAAACTGCTGATTTAGTAAATGATAAAAAAATTGATGGGATTTCTAATATCAGGGATGAATCGGATCGAAAAGGAATGCGTATTGTATATGTGCTAAAGCGTGACGCTATTCCAAATATTGTTTTGAATACACTATACAAGTATACTGCACTTCAATCATCGTTTAGTGTGAACAATATTGCGCTAGTAAATGGGCGACCTCAATTACTCAATTTGAAAGAGATGCTTCGCTATTTTGTAGAGCACAGGCATGATGTGGTGGTTCGCCGTACAGAATATGAACTTAAGAAAGCAGAAGAGCGTGCGCATATACTGGAAGGGTTAATTATTGCTTCTGACAATATTGATGAAGTTATCGCACTCATAAGGGCATCAGGTAATGCAGATGAAGCCCGTGAAAAATTGATAGAACGTTTTTCACTAACAGAGATACAAGCAAGAGCTATTGTTGAAATGCGATTACGCCAACTTACAGGGCTTGAACAAGACAAACTCCGATCAGAATATGAAGAAATCAAAAAATTCATAGAAGAATGTAAAGATATTTTAGCCCATAAGGAACGTAGAATGCAAATCATAAAAGAGGAACTATTAGAAGTTAAAGCAAAGTATGGCGATGAAAGACGTTCTGATATAGAATATTCCGGAGGGGATTTAAGTATTGAAGACATGATCCCGGATGAACAAGTAGTTATAACTATTTCCCACGCCGGATATATAAAAAGAACGCCTCTTACTGAATATAGAACACAAAACAGAGGAGGGGTAGGGCAAAAAGGGTCTGCTACAAGAAATGAAGATTTTCTGGAACATCTTTTTGTTGGGACCAACCACCAGTATATGTTATTCTTTACCCAAAAAGGAAAGTGTTTTTGGATGCGTGTATATGAAATTCCCGAAGGAAGTAAAATTTCCAAAGGAAGAGCTATTCAAAACCTTATAAGCATTGAACAGGATGATAAGGTAAAGGCCTTTATATGCACGCAAGATCTCAAGGATGAAGAGTACATCAATAATCATTATGTGATTATGGCAACCAAAAAAGGAGTTGTCAAAAAAACTTCTCTTGAACAGTATTCAAGACCCCGTCAAAATGGAATTAATGCAATTACAATCAGGGAAGATGATGAACTTTTAGAAGCCAAACTCACTACGGGAAATAGCCAAGTGATGTTAGCTGTAAAATCAGGAAAAGCAATCCGTTTTGAAGAAGAGAAAACCCGTCCTATGGGAAGGAATGCTTCAGGAGTTCGTGGAATTACCCTTGCTGATAAAAATGATGAAGTAGTAGGTATGGTAACCATTAATAACCCGGAAGAAGAGACTGTCTTAGTAGTATCTGAAAATGGTTATGGAAAAAGAACCTATATTAATGATCCTGAGAGCGGTGAAGAAATATACAGAATAACAAACAGAGGCGGTAAAGGGGTGAAAACAATTTCTATTACTGAAAAAACAGGAAAATTGGTAACCATCAAAAATGTCTCTGATAATGATGACTTAATGATTATCAATAAATCAGGGATAGCGATTAGATTAGCAGTCGAGAACCTCCGTACAATGGGAAGAGCTACTCAGGGAGTGAAATTGATAAATATTAAAGGGGATGACTCTATAGCTGGCGTAGCGAAAGTAATGAAAGAAGAGGAAGAAAGTGAAGAAAATGAAAATAATGGCACGACAATTGAATAAATTTTATCTAAGTTATTTATTTTTGAAAAAAAACAATTAAAAAAATGAAAAGACAGATTTTAATTTTTTCTGCAATATTAGTTTCTACGATATCTTTTGCACAAAAAAAAGAATTAAAAACAGCGGAAAAATCACTAAGTAAAGGAGATGTAGCTGGAGCAAAAGTAGCTTTAGAAAGCGCAAAAGCATTAATAGCATCTGCTGATGATAAAACAAAAGCTCAATATTACCTGATTGAAGGGAAAATTAATCATGATGCTGCTAAAAAAGGAGATTCTTATGAACTAGCTATTGCATCATTCAAAAAAGTTATAAGTATAGAAGAAAGTGGTAAAAAGACCTATACAGATGAGGCAAATCAGTTGCTGGAAACTATTTTTGGAGATATGGTCAATGATGCAGTAAAAGCTAATGAGCAAAAAGATTATGCTAAGTCGAGTAAATTACTATACATGGCATATCAGTTGAATAAGACTCAAACAGATTATTTATATTTTGCAGCATCTACAGCAGTAAGCATCCCGGATTATGACAAAGCCCTAGAGTACTATATAGAGCTTAAGGATATAGGGTATACAGGGATTTCTAAGAAATACTATGTAACGGATGCTTCTACAAACGAAGAGCAAGAAGTTTCTAAAACAGAATATGATATCTTTAAAAAATCTAAAGATTATAAAAACTTTAGAGAAGTAGACACCGAATCTAAATTTCCGGAGATAATAAAAAATATAGCACTCATATACACCCAAAAAGGAGAAAATGAAAAAGCTATTGAAGCTATAAAAGAAGCTAGAAAAGCGAGCCCTGAAGATATAAGTTTATTGCTTACAGAGGCCAATTTATATATTAAATTAGGGCAAAAAGATAAATTTAAAGCGGCAATGGAAGAGGCTATAGAGAGAGACCCTAATAATGCAATATTGTATTTCAATTTAGGTGTCATCACAGCTGAACAAGGAGACAATGAAGCAGCAAAAAAATACTATGAAAAATCTATTGAAGTAGATCCTAATTATAAAGATAGCTATTTGAACATATCTTCATTGATTCTCTCCGAAGAGGTGGCTATTGTAGATGAAATGAATGGTTTAGGAACTTCCAGAGCAGATAATGCACGATATGATGAATTAAAAGAAAAAAGAGAGAACTTATATAGATCAGCGATACCATACTTGCAAAAAATATTAGATATAGAGCCTAATGATGTGGATGCAGTTAGAACTTTAATGAACATATATGGTACTCTAGGAGAGAATGACAAATACAAAGAAATGAAGACTAAATTAGCCTCATTGGAGCAATAATTATGTTATAATTTATAAAAACTGAAAGCACCTTAAGAAGGTGCTTTTTTATTAGATAATTTTTTTTATGACTCTTAATTTATGGGAATATTTTTTAGTATCAACATTAAATATACCAGTATGGTCAATTCGGTCAATACGTACCTTTCCATGTGAATGAATAATATGATTTTCTTTCATGATAATCCCAACATGAATAATATCACCTTCATCATTATCAAAAAATGCTAGATCTCCCACAGAACTTTCTTCTATAAAACTCAATGCCTCTCCTTGTGTGGCCTGTTGCGATGCGTCTCTCAGCAATTTATAACCACTTATCTTATACACCATTTGAGTGAAGCCCGAGCAGTCAATCCCAAAAGGAGTTTTCCCTCCCCATAAATAAGGAGCATTCAAATATAGAAAAGCAACTTGTATAAGATTATCTCTACTTTTTTTATTTTCAGTAAAATTCCCTTCATATTTCTGATCAAGAAAACTACAAGAACTAATATTACTTCCGGCGACAATAGGTGTTAAGTGACCTAAATTATCTATAATTGATTCAATAAGATCTGTTGAAAGTTGTAAAGGAGTATCTTCTAATATTTCATATTCCGATTGAGTAATTAAAGAAAATTGTTTATTGTCTACCCATCCTTCATAATTGTCAAAAGCATTTCGAACCCTACTCCATTTTTTTCGTTGTTCTAAAACTTTAAAAAATTCACCATAAAGTATTTGTGATATTAATTCAGAAGTATCTGAAGGTTCTATCCGCATTGGAATAACACTAAGGCTAGAAATCCCGTATAGCATTAATGAACTTGTGTCTTAAATTAATTTCGCTCAACAATAATCGCAGATGCGCCACCACCACCATTACATATAGCTGCAGCTCCAATTTTTCCGTTGTTTTGTTTAAGAACATTCAAGAGCGTAATAATGATTCGTACCCCCGAACAACCTAGAGGGTGCCCCAACGATACAGCACCTCCATTTATATTCACATTTTCATCGGACAAATTTAGCAGTTTCATGTTGGCAAGCCCTACTACAGAGAAAGCTTCATTAAATTCAAAGTAATCTACATTTTCAATACTGATACCTGCTTTAGCAATAGCTTTTGGTAAAGCTTTTGCAGGAGCCGTAGTAAACCATTTAGGTTCTTGTGCAGCATCTGCATAACTTTTTATGGTTGCCATGGGAGTCAATCCCATTTCTACTGCTTTTTTTTCACTCATTAAAACAACTGCGCCTGCACCATCATTTATAGTAGAAGCATTAGCCGCAGTAACGGTTCCTTCTTTTGTAAAAGCAGGTTTTAACTTAGGCACTTTATCTAAAATGACATTTTTGTATTCTTCATCTTCAGAAACAATTATAGGTTCTCCACGTCTCTGGGGCACTTCAACAGGCACTACTTCATCAGCAAATTTTCCGGAAGCCCATGCAGCGGCTGAGCGTTTATATGACTGTATTGCAAAAGTATCTTGCTCTTCTCTGGAAAATTTATGCTCAGTGGCACAAAGATCAGCACATACACCCATCGCATTTCCATCATAAACATCAACAAGTCCATCTTTTTGCATACCGTCTACGAGTGTAGATGGTCCAAACTTCACTCCGTTTCTCATATGAATATAATGCGGAATGGCACTCATGTTTTCCATACCACCGGCTACTACAATATCTGCATCACCTAAGGCAATAGCTTGAGCACCTTGCATCACTGCTTTCATACCACTGGCACATACTTTGTTTACGGTAGTACAAGGAACACTATTAGGAATTCCTGCATAAATAGCGGCTTGTCTTGCCGGAGCTTGTCCTTCACCTGCTTGTACAACGTTACCCATGAGGACTTCATTAACCAATGAAGGGTCAAGTTTTATTTTATCCAGGGCTCCTTTTATGGCGATTGCACCCAGTTTTGGAGCAGGGACACTAGAAAGAGACCCCATAAAGCTTCCTATAGGAGTTCTTGCTGCTGAAACGATCACTACTTTATTTGGCATATTATTCCGTGTTTAGTTTTTTATCTGTTTGCGAAATTAGTCAAATTATAAAGATATTCATAAATTAAAGCATGTCATATTACCTGTTTAAACAAGCTATTTTTGCTACATTTGAGTGTAATATTAAAAATAAATGAAAAGTTTTTTTAATAAACTATATAGAAATCAAGGGGTTATATACAAAGTTTTTCTATTTGTAATTGCAACAGCCCTAATTGTGTACTTATTTCCAAAGGGAGGTAAATTCAAATATGAATTTCAAAAAGGAAAGCCATGGCAACACGAGAATTTATATGCACCTTTTGATTTTGCTATTTATAAAACAGAAGAAGAGATTGAGAGTGAAAAAATACAAGTCCGGGATAATCATGTTGACTACTATTCATATCAAAATGATATAGTAACGGAAGTTTACCAAGATTTTGAAAAAAGCTTTTCCGTTTACTTTAAAGATACGATTCCTTTTTATCAAAGAAAAAGGTTAAAAGAAGAAGGGCTAGAAATGCTAGATAAAATCTATGCTAATGGGGTGATTTTTGTTCAAAAGGAGCATGATAATGGAACTATTGTTTATCTCATTAAAAATAATGAGGAATTAACGCTGACCTTTGGAGATTTTTTTGAGTTGGAAGAGCTCAGCCCTTTCATCAGTTCTCAACTGAGAAATACAAAAGATATAGCTTATTTAGACATTTATTATAACCTATTTTTTGACATCATTAGGGCAAATGTAAACTATGATGAGAATTTTACCGTTAAATCACTAGAGGAGGCACTTAATAAAATAGTGGAAACCCAAGGGTATGTAGATAGAGGTAAACGGATTATTGCAAAGGGAGAGGTCGTAGAAGGAGAGAATTATGCAATACTCAATTCATTAAAAAAAGAATACCAATCACAATTGTGGAACGAGCAAAGTTATTTTTGGATTGTTTCCGGATATACCATCCTTGTAGCCCTTGCACTTTTCATGTTATTACTTTTTTTGAAGAGATATCGAAAAAAAATATTTGAAAACAATACTAAAGTAACATTTATATTTTTCAATGTGGTTATCATGATATTTTTAACCACTCTTGTCGTAAAATATGATGCAGCTTATGTTTATGTAGTTCCATTATGTATACTCCCATTAATTCTAAAGGCTTTTTTCGATGCTAGACTGGGGTTGTTCACACACGTTCTTACGGTTTTATTATTAGGCTTTATAGTACCTAATGGATTTGAATACGTTTTTTTACAAATAATTGCCGGAATAGTGACCATCCAAACAGTTTCTGAGCTTTATAAAAGGGCCAATTTGTTTATATCAGTAGGACAGATAACATTCATTTATGTTTTAGCATACTTTGCCTTCTATATTATTCATGAAGGAAGTGTCCGAAATATTAGCTGGATAATGTTCGGGCTGTTCATTTTAAACGGGTTGGCTACTTTGTTTGCCCAACCACTTATCTATATTTATGAGAAAATTTTTGGTTTGGTTTCCGATGTATCGCTTTTAGAATTATCAGATACCAATTCAAAATTATTGAAAAGACTTTCAGACACGGCTCCCGGTACATTTCACCATTCACTTCAAGTAGCTAATTTGGCAGAGGCTGCAGCTAATGAAGTAGGTGCCAACGCCATGTTGGTAAGGGTAGGGGCGCTTTACCATGATATAGGCAAAATGAATAACCCTACCTATTTTACTGAAAACCAAACAACCAATGTGAACCCACATGACGAACTATCACCTCAAGAAAGTGCAAACATCATTATCAGGCACGTGATAGAAGGTATAGAAATGGCAAGGAAAGCGAACTTACCAGATAGGGTGATTGATTTTATAAGAACACACCATGGAACAACATATGTGTATTATTTCTACAGGAAACAAAAAGAGAACGAAGAAAGTTTTAATGATGACGATTTCAGGTATCCAGGACCTATTCCTTTTTCCAAAGAAACAGCAATATTAATGATGGCAGACTCAGTTGAGGCAGCTTCTAAAAGCCTAAAAAACCCTACATATTTAGTGATAGATGAGTTTGTGGAAAAAATAATTAATAAGCAAATAGAGGTGGGACAATTTTTAAATGCGAATATTACATTTAAGGAGATTGAAATGGTTAAAAAAGTATTGAAACAAAAGTTAACAAACATCTATCATCTAAGAGTTGAATATCCGGAATAGGAAAGCTGTAAAAAACAAAAAAAAAGTTGTGTGCTATTTTGTGAACTGCTACATTTGCATCCGCAAATAATTGTTGCAACGGAGAGGTGCCAGAGTGGTAATGGAGCAGATTGCTAATCTGTCGACGGGAAACTGTCGCCAGGGTTCGAATCCCTGTCTCTCCGCACTTCGGGGTGTAGCGTAGCCCGGTTATCGCGCCTGCTTTGGGAGCAGGAGGCCGCAGGTTCGAATCCTGCCACCCCGACAAATAAAGATCAAAAGTAGAATGGTCGCGTAGCTCAGCTGGATAGAGCATCTGCCTTCTAAGCAGACGGTCACAGGTTCGAATCCTGTCGCGATCACATTTAAAATCAAGCGCTTATAATTAAATGTAGGTGCTTTTTTATTTTAAGGTCAAAGCAGAGGTCAAAGTTGCTTTTAGAATCTCAATTTCAAAACCTAAAATCACTTATGTATATCCATTTAGGAAAAATCTCTCTTATATTTTGATGTTCTAAAATATTAAGGAATCCAAAAAAACCGCAATATAACAACGACTGCATCACGCATTTAATGCAGCAATCAAATGAGAAGTAAAAAACCTAAATAATAAGACACACTCTTATATGGTATCTCAGTATAATTGTATTCAATACTCGTATGTGGGAACTTTATCGCTATATGTGACTATGATGGTGTGCTCTCTCTTATCAAGTCTTTTATTTTTTAGGGCCATGGCTCTAAATTATATTTATTAGGGGGCTAAATCCTCAAGAAAATATTGCATAATTTTCCTGCTTTCTTGGAAAATTGAATTATAATAGGCAACTCATCACATTACAACAATCACGATTATTAAAGTTCTTTTTTGTTAAAGCTAAATTTCTTTACAAATTTTGTTATTGTAATAAGCACATAATCTTTCTAGATAGACTTAAACTATCGAGTTTTTAAATAGAATATGTCACCACAGTTACTAAAATTTTCTTTTTCGTGCATCAATTCAATCAGTATACTGGATTGCTATGGTAGCTTGTAAATACTCTTTTCGGGTTTTGTGATTTTTTTGTTTTTCAAAAGACACATGTATCACTTCCCCATAGGTTGTTTTCTGTTCCAGTTGATAAATAAGTTTTAGAACAGCTTCATAAGCTCCTTCAACTGTAAAACGGTAGGTTTTCCTTGTGACTCCTTCATAAGCAAATTCATGAGGCTCATTAAAAGTTATCAGTTTATAGTGATGTACTTCAGCTATCCTATTAAGATACTTTAATAAGTTATTCTGTAAAGAAGTTTCTGTGACTTGATATCGTTGAAGTAAAGAATTATAGTGGGCATTTCGTTCATTTAATAATGCTAATTGTTTTGGGAGATCATTGAATATTTGTTGCTCATGTACAAGTGCTGAATATTCTTTTCTATATCTCAAAGTATTTACAATTGCGAATTTATACGATAAGAATAGCAGTATAATAAAGACAACTATAAAGGCTCTGCTTTTTGTTTTATGGTTCATCATTTAGTGTAATTAAAATGGTAAATGATAATACATCCCTATTTTTATAACCATAAGCTGCTACAACTACATTTTTTACCCACGACTGCTTTTCCAACTGCTCAACCCATTTAGAAAATTCCGCACTTGCTTTTGATTTGCCGGAAACTTGGATTCTTTTCTTGTAAACAACAATTTTTTCTTCTTTTTTTATGTTTTTTTTGAACGGTTGGTAATTGATCTCATCTAGCAAAATGGAGGCAGGAAGCAAGGCAGTAATACCATCAATATAGAAAGCACTTCTAGAGGTATTTGCATTTATAATATCATTTGCAAGCTTTTCTTTATTGGTCACAAGCGCATTCATGTGTTCCCATTTTTTTTTGTTAATATTGTTTACTTCCATAGCCAGTTTTGATCTGCTGACCCCTCTGTAATAATAATTGAATGTCAAAAAATTCATTAACAGAAGTATCAATAAAAATCCGATAGCAACTCTTGGAAAAAGTTTTAAAAACCGTTTCTGGTAAAATGTTTTTTGTAGCGTTTCATTTAGTGTATCAAAATTTGAATGGTCGACTTTCTTTTTAAAAAAGAGTTGTAATGCAGCACTAAAAGAAAGCAGGCATTCACTTTTTACAGCAATTCCGTTAATGTCATAGTTGATTGCTTCCTTAGACATTCTATTTTCAAATTCATATTGCTTACTAGTCTTGGTTAAGTTCCCTGTGGATAAAGCAATGGTGTCTGATTGTATATACGCTTTTACGTGTCGAATTTGATGAAAAGCGAGCGATAATCCGGCTACAATTATTTTTTGAGATTCAAATCTGTTTAACACATCTTCTGCATAGGATTTTCTACATACAGAAACCATGGTGCTATCTCCTAAATTGGACACTTCATAATAGAAATCATGGATATTGATATTCGGAAATACCTTGTTTACAAGGTTAAGTGAAGTGTCATTTGAAAGTGTCATGAATTTGGTAATTACCTGATTTGAATTAATAACTAAAAAAACAGGGATACTTTTGTTGAAATTTATTTTAAAAGCCTCTAAAGAGCCTACTTTTATTGCATTCAGAGGCATTAACTCATTTTTCTTAAAAAGAAGTGATTTAACATATATGGCACGCTCATTATTATGTTCAACCCATTCCACACCTGTAAAATGTTTCCCTTCTTTTATATATGTTAAAACATTTCGAAGCATCAATAAATTACAGTAGGTTTAATCAGAATGGTAAGCTTCTTTTTAGAATCTTCCCGCTTTCGGGTGCTAAAGAACCATTTTATAATAGGAATTCTTGATAATAAAGGGACTCCTGTTCCGGAATCGTTCTTTACCTTCTCTTCCAATCCTCCTAAAACGGCTAAATCTTGGTCGCGAACCCGTATGATAGAGTTAAATTCTCGTGAAGTAAGCCCTGGAGGGGCCTCTTCATCAATCCGTTCTCCATTAAAATCAGACTGAATTACATTAATATCCAATGTTATTTGCCCATCACCGGAAACCAGGGGCTTTATGCTTACCGCCAACTCGGCATCAATAGGCTGAAAGTTTCTGATTTCAGAAGATTGTGGTATTTGCGAACCAAAGAAATTCTGGCTGGTCACTACATAATAAGTAGTTTCGCCAATAGACAATGTGGCTCTATGTCCGTTGAGTGTTGAGAGTTTTGGAGTAGAACGCACTTTGATGTTTCCATTGGCTTCCATTGCCTTAATAGTGGCAAAAAATTCAGGCACTACCCTCCCTACATTGATAGAACCAAAACCATCAAATCCGCCTATAATTTTATTCACTGTTTCTGCGCCTAGTGTAATGTCAGTATCAGGAAATAAACGGCCTCTTGTTTCTACAGGTTCATCACCAATTCCCCAACTTATACCTGTTTCTACGGTAGACGACCTGCTTACTTCTAACAACATTACTTCAATTAAGATAACAGGGACAGGCTTGTCAATTTGTTCTATAAAAGCTTTAAACCGATTCACATCTGTTGCCGGACCGCTTACTAAAAAACTATTTAGTTCAAAATCCATTTTTATGTCAAGGTTTCCTATTACATCATCGGGCAAAATGTTTACCAATGCCTCCCCTTTACTTTCATTGCTATTAAAACCTCGAGAAGTTGTAGTTGTGTTTACCCTCGGATTATTAAAGTTGTTACTGAATCCAGGGTTGTTGGTATTATTTTGAGGCCCACCAATGTAATTTATAGCACCTTGTGCCGTTCTTCCTGCACTTCTGATGGTCCCTGAACCTGAGGGATCGCCCAGAAGTTCTACGGAGCGGTGCATAAGTTGTATTACCTCTATTTTTCGGACGCTTAACTGATCGGAGGTTCCAAAAAAATACATATTCCCTTCTTTTTTATATGTAAACACTCCCGAAGTAGTTACAGGAGCACCGGGTCTTGAAGGATTGTTATTTATACCATTGTTTGGGGTGGGAGGAATTGCTATTCCTTGGCTTTCAAAAATGTTATCCAACAAATCATCAAAAGCAATATACTTTGCTTTTAAAGAAGCTGTGCCAGCCTCATCCAAAGGTTTTGCCGTAAAAACATTAATGTGAAGATCCGTCCCTATATCATTGATAATATCTTTTATAGGGATATTTTCAAAATCGACTGCCACAATTTTATTTACTGTATCTAAAACACGATAGTAGAAGTTTGAACTTTTTCTTGCCGGACGTTGGCGTTGCACATTATTCACATTAGTATTGTTTGTATTACTGGTTAAGTTTGGTCCATTATTTTCAAACAAATAAAACCCATCCTTTGTTTTAGACACATGTAAATTATTTGCAAATGCTAATTTATCCATAGCACTATCAAAGGCACTTCCGGTAATGTATGCTGTGAGCTGCTTTCCTTCTATTTCCGGAGAAAAAACCAGGTTTTTTCCGGTTTTGTCCATAATCGTCCTAAAAGCATCGTAAAGCAGATCGTTTTTCAGATCAATGGAAACCACATCCTGTAAAGCGTCATATACTATGGGGATTTCTTTTTTCGGGATGGGAATAAGTGCCGGCTGGTATTTCTTAATAGAAAGAATGTTTCCTGTAAAGTCGATATCCAAATTGTATTCTTTGACGAGAAACACCAATAGATCGGCTACGGTAACATTGGAGAAGTTATTAACCAATGTAATACTGCTTAATTCCGGAGCGACATTAAGGTTTACTTTATGTACTTTGGAAACGGCTAAAAGAAAATTAGAAAGCGTTACATTGGCCACATTAATATCAATTTTAAGGCCTTCAGTCAGCCCTTTATTCTCTTGTGCCAATAATTCCAGATTGTTCTTAATGTTTTGAAGGCGTTGATTTTCTTGTCCATAAGTTATAAAACTGTATAAAACAAGCATTAGTAGGATATATTTTTTAATCATAATCAATGGGCCAATATGGCATACACCTCATCAATGGAAGTCGTTCCTTCTTTCACGAGTTGTATGGCATTGTCTTTTAATGTTTTTATATTATTTTCTTTGAGATAATGATCAATCTCCAGTTCATTTTCTTTGATATGCATTACCAATTCCCGAGAAATAGGTATAATCTCATAAATTGCTTTTCTTCCATAATAACCGGTATGGTAACACTCATTGCAACCAACAGCCTCATAATGGAAAGTAAACGCTGAAGGAATTACAAAATCATCAGGGAGCATCTCTTTTAATACTTTAGATCTCCGTTTGCAATGCACACAAAGTTTTCGTACTAGCCGTTGTGCTACGCTAATATTTAAGGTGCTGGCAATTAAAAAAGCAGGAATTCCCATATTGATTAAACGCGACACGCTAGCCCAGGCCGAATTCGTGTGAATAGTAGACAATACTAAATGCCCTGTAAGTGCGGCACGTATAGCCATATTGGCTGTTTTCATATCCCGTATTTCGCCTACCATGATAATATCCGGGTCTTGTCTTAAAAATGTACGTAGAGCAGTGGCAAAGTCTAACCCTATATTTTCTTTTAACTGCACCTGATTGATTCCTTCTAGTGTATATTCAATAGGGTCTTCAATAGTTAAAATATTTGTTTTGCTATCATTTAGCAGCTTTAGTGTAGCATAGAGCGTAGTTGTTTTTCCCGACCCTGTAGGGCCGGATATCAAAATCATACCGTGTGGATTTCTGATGGCTTCTTTGTATATGTTCAATTCTTCCTTGGTAAAACCCAAGTCAGCCAAATGGACAGCTCCGGAATCCCTGCTCAAAATACGGAGCACTATTTTTTCCCCATGAAGTGTTGGTAATGAAGAAACCCGAATGTCAAAAGCGTCAAAATCACTCTCTACAGTAATCCGGCCATCTTGTGGCAAGCGTTTTTCCGAAATATCCAGTCCGCTTCGGATCTTAATCTTATTGATAATAACAGGATATTCCTCAATAGGGATCTCATATTGCTCTATAAGCTTCCCATCCAATCGAAAACGGATACGGCATATATGTTCATAAGGTTCAAAATGAATATCGCTACTTCCTATCTTTTTGGCAGTATGCAGTACATTTTCCAGAAAATCAGGTGTAAAATGCAATGCCTGCGATTGCCTCCTTTCAGATTTTCTGTAATTAGTAGTCAAATACCTTTCCAATTCATCGGAAGAAACTACTGATAAAGCAACTTCTTTGTTCAGTATAACCTGCAATTCGCTACTCAATACCTCGGTGTTTGCAAAATCTGTTTTAAAGATAATCTGATCGTTCTGTGCTTCCGAAGGAACAATACGGTAATGAAAAGCCTGTTCAGCAGAAATGAGTTGTTGTAAGGATACGGGTATTTGATAGGTTGCATTTTCCATGAGGACTAGTATCGATATAAAGAAGGCACATTATCAAAAAAAGAACCGATAAATACCATTGCATAAAAAAATGATATATATCCAGCTAATGGCACGGTTTGTTTCCCTTTTTTTAATCTATTGATCAACAGGTGTATAACAAGGCTAAAAAAGATAGAAAAGGCAAACAAAATAGCAAAAGTAACCGTAGGAAACCCAATGCTCAATGCGTAAAATAGCAATAGATCACCCAGGCCAAAACTCTTATTTAAAAATCTTGATCTCAAAATCAGTTTGCTATAGCCATATAATAACAATAAAACTATAGAAACCAATAATATGTTTATTCCAATAGTAACCAAAAAAACACTTACTTCGACAGAGGATTTGTGAAGTGATCCCAATAGAAAACCTAGAATAGGGAATAAAAACCAATGCACTAGTTTATCTGAAATATCTTCATAAAAAACAAGTAATAAAACTAGTATAAGTAGTATTTTTATAAGATACATTTATTTAATCTTTTACTACTTGTTTCGGAATACCTTTTTCGTCTATTTCCCATATATTGAAAATTCCGTCACCATCAAAATCAGTAATTGCAGTAGCCTTTGCTTTAAATGTGGTATTGGTAGCTTCAAAGAGTTCATAAACATAATTAGCGGTGCCGTTTTGTAATACAGTTACAGGAGCTTCGTAATCTAATTCATTAAAATTTATACTGTATTTGGTATATAGATATCGGTAGGTGGTCTGTGCATTATAAATGGCTTTTAGTTGTGTTTGGGCTTCTACAGTACGAGCCTTAGTAATAAGCGGCATTAAATTAGGCAACGCAATCAACAATAAAACCCCAATAATGGCCAACACAATAAGCATTTCCTGAAGATTAAATGCTTTCAACTTTATATCAAATTGATTATAAGGCATTTCTGTTTTATTTGAAGCAAAAATAAGAAAAGTAATTTTTATATTCTTAATAAAATATTAACAATTAAGTTATTTTTTACGGTAAAAAAATATATGTTTGTACGAATAATACTCACATTATTATGACTAAAAAAGTTATATTATTTGTTTTATTATTTGTACTCACTTATGTGAGTGCTCAAAATACATTTCCTATAACAGGCTCTGTAGGGATTGGTACGACAACCCCTGAACTCCCTTTGGAAGTTAAAGGCATTGATAATTGGCAATTACAGTTGTCAAATACATCCGATGATAAGAAAATGTTTATTGGATGGTATGAATCCAGAAATGCCATGGAAATATCTACATGGAAAAATGGGGTATGGGAGGATGCTCTTTTGGCTATTAGACCTAAAAATGTTCAATTTGACGGAAATGTGGGTATTGGTACCGCTACTCCTGATGCCAAGCTTACGGTAAAAGGACATGTTACTATAGGTGCAGATGGCAACTATCATTTAAAAACCCGGCATATTGACAGCAAACAAACAAACTCTACAGAAATAGACCGACTATACCTAAACTATAATACGGGTCATAATGTGTCGGTAGGCTGGGGTTCTGTATATCCTGCTTCCGATTTGTTGGTAGCAAGCCGTATGGGGATTGGAACAGGAAACCCGTCATATCATTTAGATATCATTAATCAGCACGAACCTACGGAAGCTTTTTTGAGGTTACGAGTAAAAGATGCTCCTGCAGATTATTTAAGTATTGTGAACCCTACAGTAGCAGATGGGCAGTTTATCCTTCTGATAGAAGGACATCATGAAAGCGATAATCGATCTTCAATACAGATAATTGGAAAAACATCCGAAGCCAATGATATTGGTACCAATGCCTTGGTAAACTTTGATGCTCGAAGGCCAACAGGCCCTATCCAAACTCCACCTTTATTTGAATGGACAAGCTATACTACAAAGCATATGACGATGCTTGCCAATGGGAATATAGGTATTGGCATCGTCACCCCCGATACCAAACTCACAGTAAAAGGGAAAATCCATACTGAAGAAGTAAAAGTAGACCTAGCCGTTCCCGTTCCCGATTATGTGTTTCATGAGGATTATAAACTATGCTCTTTGGAAGAACTTCAAAACTATATTAAAGAAAACAAACATTTACCCAATATCCCTTCCGCCAAAGACATGGAAACCAACGGTATTGAACTTGGAGCTATGAACATGAAATTGTTGGAAAAAATAGAGGAGTTGACACTCTATATTATGGAACAACATGAATATCAAAAAATCTTAGAGAAAAGATTATCAATGATAGAACAAAATTATAAGAAGAAATAATAAAAGTGTAATTATGAAAGTATACAATTTTTCAAAGAAGCTATTTGCCATGATAATGATGGTTCCATGTGTAATTTTAGCTCAGGAAATATTTTCTATTGATTTTTTGAATACAGAAAAAGGGAGTCACACAGCAGTAGATGGATTACTTTATTACGATCTTAACTTTTATCCTGATTACCCTGAAGTAACTGGAAATGATGGCGGTGGATTGAGTATATATAGCTCGGAAGATGGCTGGGGTGCAGTTATTGCAACTAATAACATGCAATGGATAACACCTACATTTGATGGCGGTATTTTTAATGGAGATGTAGGTATCGGCACCACTACACCATCATCAAAACTTCAAATAAAAGATGGTTCAAATATGAAAATTTCTATAGGAGCTATAAATACTTCGGCGAACCCTAGCTCCAGTAAGGAGCCTGCTATACTTTTGAACAGATGGTCCGGTTCAGGAACTTCATACATAACGAATGGACTAGAAATACTAAAAAATAGTACAGAAAATAATTATGGGTTGGCGTTTACCAGAACGCCACTACATTCCGAAAATGACTATTCCACTACGAAAGTAAGTATGTTTATCAATAATAGTGACGGCAATGTAGGGATTGGAAATACGTCACCTTCAGAGAAACTGGATGTATCATTAGGAAATATAATTTTAGATAATAACTATTCCTTAAAGTTCAGAAACAATCAAGGAGTGTTTGATGGAGCAGAAATTGTAAGGTTTACAGGAAATGCTATGAGATTCCGATATATAGGGAATGCTTTAAATTTTGATGCTCTTGATAATCAACCGATCCTAATAAAAAATCAAAATGATGAGGTGAAAATAAGGTTACATCCAAATGGGAATTCTTATTTTAATTATGGCAATGTAGGTATCGGTACAACTGTTCCTGATGCCAAACTCACGGTAAAAGGTGTAATCCATTCTGAAGAGGTATTAATAGATTTATCTGTTCCCGGTCCCGATTACGTGTTTCATGAGGATTATAAGCTACGCTCCTTAGAAGAACTACAAAACTATATTAAAGAAAATAAGCATTTACCCAACATCCCTTCTGCTAAAAATATGGAAGCCAATGGTATTGAACTCGGGGTTATGAACATGAAACTGCTCGAAAAAATAGAGGAACTAACACTATATACCATTCAACAGGAAAAAGAATTGGAGAAACAGAAGAACAGAAATCAAGAGCTTGAAGCGCGATTGGCCAGACTGGAAAAGTTCCTGCTTACTAATTCCCAATCCAATGATTAAAACGTTTAACTGAAAAAAACTGTCCCCTGAGCGCAATCGAAGGGGCAACAAATTAAACTACATACTAACAACTATAAAAATGAATAAAATAACATTGCCCCTTGCCCTTGTTGCTTTTATAATAAGCATTACCTCTTTTTTTTACTTTCAATCACAGTCGGAACTCGTCTACGTAGATGTCAATAAATTGCTCGATGGATATACCCGTACCAAAATAGAACGTGAAGCATTCAATAAAAAAGCATCCGCCCTTAAAGCCAACGTAGACAGCTTATTGGTCGACTGGCAAAACGAATTAAAAATATACGAGAGAGAACGAAGTTCCATGACCAAAAAAGAGTTGGAATTAAAGCAAGAGCTTTTAAGCAACAAACAACAACAACTCAATAATTATCAGCAGGCTATACAACGTCAGATCCAAGAAGAAGACCAAAAAGTAACCCAAACCGTCATTAATGACATTAACGATTATGTAAAAGAATATGGGAAGAACAAAGGCTACCGAATTGTATTTGGTGCCAGTGGTAGTGGAAATATAATGTATGCAGACGAGGCTTCTAATCTTACTCAAGAAATATTAGAGGGGCTCAATAAACAATACGAAGGAAAGTAAATGATTAACAGAGATGGAATGCTTGGAGTTGGGAGTTTTGGCAGAAGTAATAACATGCCTGCATAAATCGCACCGAAGAAACTATATTTTAAAAAAAGAATTCGACGGTTTTTATAATGACTGCTACCAATTAATGAATATGATGACCGCGTTTAAAAAGAAAATATGATGAAACAGCTATTAAATATGGTAAAAAAAGCACGTGGCATATCCTTCAAACTTCCTGCTTCCTGCTTCTGCCACCGGACTTCCAGTCCCCAACTCCTAACTTCCATCTTCCCGCTTCCGACTTCCATCTTTCTAATCGTTTTAGCCCTTTCCGGTTGCACCTCAAAAACTTTCGATACCGAAGAAGCTCTTTGGGTACACCTCAAAGAAGAAAAAAACGGGTACATACATCAAAAACTAGTAAATGGCATAACCTATAACATTATTTATCGCCCTACTGATTTGCTTGTCAAACAAGAATTACCCAAAAATGCTACGCAGCATACCATTGATAGCCTCCGCAACAAATATGGGCAATACCTGTATTTCAACCTTTCCATGGCTGCAAACAACAGGGAATTGTTAAGCAATGTGGCCGGTAATAAAAACCAGTTCGGAGCTATGGTCAATCAGCTTGCTTTTGGAATGGGGGACAAAGTACACCTCTATACCTCAAAAAAAGACACCATCCCAC
This sequence comes from Leptobacterium meishanense, assembly GCF_037645805.1. Classification (NCBI taxonomy): domain Bacteria; kingdom Pseudomonadati; phylum Bacteroidota; class Flavobacteriia; order Flavobacteriales; family Flavobacteriaceae; genus Leptobacterium; species Leptobacterium meishanense. The sequence continues at coordinate 11,212 of NZ_JBBEXE010000006.1, read as the reverse complement.
TGTTGGATTACATATATCCACGAATGTACGGGATGAGCAATAGCACTACCATGATGCTTGTCTATCCTAGAGATGAAAAAATAACAAACGAAAAATACATAAACATAAGTATTGAAGATATAGGGCTATTTACTGGCGAAGTTACCTTTAAAATATTGGTAGCCCCTTTAAAAAATGAACCAAAATTAAAATTTTAAATAAAACTGCCCTGAGCGTAGTCGAAGGGCTTTATTATTAACAGTTAATAACTATGACAAAAACCAAACCCCACCACAGAATCAAGGTTATTTTAATTTTTTGCTTGAGTTTACTAGTCCAAAATGGAATAAAAGCTCAAGGTCCTAATGCAGCCGAAGCAGCCGGTTTTGAGCCGGTAGATGCTACGGATATGGTTAATCTGTCATCAGGAGATTTATCTTACGTATTACCTTTAATGGAAATCCCAAGCCCTGAAGGGGGATTCCCTGTAAATTTATCATATCATGCCGGTATTACATCTGACATAAATGCCTCATGGGTCGGTTTAGGTTGGTATTTAAATCCGGGAGCCATAAACAGGAACCTTAATGCAATTCCGGATGATTGGAATGGAGGGAAGAGTATTAATTTCATTTCATTCAGTAAGTCAGAAACCTTTTTCAGTATCAGTGCAGATGTTGGTTTTCCGGCAGGGGCATCTGTAGGCGTAGGTTTAAACTGGGGAGGCAACAGAGGTTTGTCAGGTACCGTGAGCGGTAGTTTTGCTTTTGCTTCAGCTGCTATTTCTACGACAGGTAATGTTACTGTGGGTGTTGGCGCAGGAAGTGCCATAGGAGGTCAGAATAGCCCCTTAGGAGTTGGTGGAGGGATATCTTATTCCACACAAAACCAGTGGAGTGTTTCAGGAGGGCCAAGAATCGTAAGTGAAGAATGGACAAGCAAAGGAGGGTATAAAAACCAGGCATTTGTCGGTGTCAATTTCTCTTCCAATGGAGGATTTTCAATAAATTCAGGAGTAAATATTAGTGGCAATGGTACAACCAGCGGAAATACCGGTGGAGGAACCGGCTTAAACACCAGTAGTTTTTCCTCAGGCGATTATAGTATTAATCAGCAGAGTACAAATATTGCCTTGCCATTGCACATTATCGGTATTCCACTTACATTAGGATTTGGCCGTTCAAAAGTTACCTATAAACTCAGAAAAGGATATAACCACAGGGAATGGGGTGCTTTGTATGCTTCCAATTATTTTGAAGCAACAAATGCTGGTACCAATCCCGTAGGATTTGCCAATACCGAGTTCTCCGATTATCAAAACCGTACCTATTCTATGGATATATACCACCAAACCCTTCCCCAACCGGAAGAAGAATTTGTTGCAGACCAAGAATCAGAAAATGAAAAAATAAACTTCACTTTCATGGGGTATGATGACTTCAACGTAAGCGCTCAAGGCGTAACGGGAAGCATCAAGCCTAGAATTTTTCAAAATATAACCCTATTTGGGAAAGGTGACAACTCTCAAAGCGATGTAGATGGAAGAAAAATACATACCTTTTACCATCATGGCACAAACAACAATGCCAATGTGGCCACTCGTCAGTTTGGTCAAGGAGCAAATGATCTTTATTTCTATTTTGATGGGCAATTTACCAGTAGCGAACTTGTAACTCCTAGTAACATCATTAATTCAACCGGCAGTAGGATAGATTTTTTCTTGTCAGGGGGAGGACATGCCTCTAACTATGTAAACGCACATGGGAGGGCACGTACCCCATCTTTTATTGAAGTGTACACCAATAGTCAGATTGCTAGTGGTTATGCAAGGAGTCAGGGATTAATTACCCCTCAAAACATTCCCGATATTGATAGGGGCAATATCTCAAAATTTGACCCGGATGGCATCGGAGGCTATAAAATTACAGCTCCCGACGGGAAAACCTACCATTTTTCACTTCCGGTTTATCATTATGAGTATGTGTACAGGACCTTATTGAATGAAAAAGAACAAAATGATGGCAATGCAAGGCATGTAAATGAAAAAAGGCAATACAGCAAGTATGCGACCCATTGGCTTTTGACCGGGATCACAGGACCAGATTATTTAGACAATGGGGATAATTACCTAAGCGAAGGTGATGAAGGCTATTGGGTAGAATTGGAATATGGCAAGTGGTCAGATGGTTTTGTATGGCGGACACCCTATGAGCAAGGCATACAGGATTACAATACGAATATTGAAAATGAAATATTGGACGATGATTGGGGATACTATACTTTTGGCAGAAAACAACTTTATTACCTGGATAAGGTAAAAACCCGTACCCATACCGCCTTTTTTGTAAAAGACATCCGATACGATGCCGTTGGTCAAAATCTACAATATAGATTCGACAACTACAATGACCGTACTATTTTTGGTAATCCGGATGGCAACATAAATACAATGAGCCCCACAGGCGCCAATGCAGGCTTCAACCAAACTGTTCCTATTGATGTACTTGAATCGCAAGTAAATTATGCCCGTGAATACTCCCTAAAGCTCGATAAAATTGTACTCGTAAAGAATGAAGATGCTGCTACTATTTCCAAGGTTAAAAGCAATACTACGCTAGGAAGTTACATAAGTGGTTATACTCCTGATACAAACCACCAACCCCTGTGGCGGTCAGTAGATTTTATCAGTGTTTACGGTTCCAACTATAGTTACGGGATCCATCAGGAAGACAATGTTATTGACATCAATGACATTCCACAATCCTTTATAAGTGAAAAAGCACTCAGAGTAGTACAGCTGAACCATAGTTACACCTTGGCCAAAAGTTCCCCTTCTTCACCTCCCGAAATAGTCAATAGAAACCCTAATCGTGGGAAACTCACCTTAGATCAGGTGTTGTTCCTTGGCAAAGGAGGGCAACAATACATGCCCCCTATGAAATATGGTTACTATATGGAAGGCTTAATAAATATTTCCAAAAGCAGTATAGGGCAAGGGCTTTCAGATATTGAATTCCGTAAACAGTACAATGCCCTAAGAAAAGAAAAGCTGGATGACTGGGGCTATTTAGAAGGCGTGTATAATGGCGAAGACAAAATAAAAGCCTGGAGCTTAAAAGAAATTACCATGCCCACCGGGGCTAAAATACAACTAGATTATGAACAAGACACGTACTGGACCGAAGCTTTTGGTAGGCGGTTTTGGGAAGATGGTTTAGAAGCAAAATTCACTTTAGAGAATGGAATAAAATATATTTATTTTAGGCAAGATCCAAATGTGATAACAAATGAAACCATCAATTTTACGCAATACTTTGACTCAAATGAAAATATATTTTTAGATACACAATATTTCAGAAACCCAAGTTGTGGTAGTTGTGGACATAGAGTTGCTGATTTTGCGGGTTCATTTGAAATTGTTTCATTATCCAATTTATTGATAAAGATTAAACTTCCTAATGATACGAATACCACATATAGAAACGGAAATACTTGTGGTCAATATCCATGGAGTTATTCTCGTCATTATTCTGGTACATCCAGTACTGCAAGCGTTGTTGATCGGTTTGTAAATTTTAGAGCCCCTTTTGGAGGAGATGGTTGTGGTTGGTTAAGTGATGGAAATAAACGCTTTAAGTATAGATTATTAGCAAACAGAGTCCCCGAAGACGAAACCGGTGGCGGGTTACGGGTCAGCCGGCTTACCACCATCTCTGATGAAGGCACGTATATAACCGACTATGATTATACCTACCCACAGGGTCATGGATTACAGGGCAATACCTCCGGTATCACTTCCTACGCGCCCGTAAATGGGCTAAAATTTATCCCTTATCAATCGGAATTGCCCCCTCCCGGAGTAATGTATGAATATGTGACCGTATCACAAAAAGATGTCAATAACAACACACAAGCGGCCTCAAGGTATCGGTTCAATGTCCTCCGCCCTGTGTTTAATATTTTTGACCCGGAGATCAGCATGGAGGCTATGGATCCCAACAATACTTCAGAAGACAACATCTTCTGGGCAAGCGTTCAAGAAGTGCTGGACGGGAATAATACCAAAAAAGTAGCCGGAAAAAAGATAGACCTCTACGTTAATACTGCCATGATAGGTCAGCTAAAATCAATAGAACAGCTCAATGGCCTTGGCCATGTCATTTCAAAAACAGAAAACCAATACATTAACGGGAGGAACCTGGTCAATAAAGAAGGGAAAGGATATGTAAAAGAATCGTTCAATGCCATGAAAACTGTTTTCCGTACCAATGACAACGGTACTACGATATATACTAATGAAACCAAAAGGCTGTTGAGTGTTTCCTCCAGGACCGAATACAACAACATGCTCGGTACCGTAACCAATTACTCGCCCGTAGGTGAACAGACCCTTGTTTACACAAATATAGACCCTTATCTTGGCTCCTTTACCGAGACCCGGAGCGAACTTAGTGACGGCACGCAGTTAAAAACGGTAAAAGTACCCGCCTACACAAACTATACCGGTATGGGGGCCAAAACAGACAACCGCTTGCTCGCCAACATGCTTACCCAGGAAGCCATGAATGTTACCTCTGTATTTACAGCAGGGCAATGGAAAACCATCGATGCCAATGTCACTACCTGGAAAGAAAACTGGCCTGACGGGGCGGCAAACAAGCTCCCAACAGACAATATATGGCGAAAACACCAAACCTTTGTGTGGAAAGATGTGGTAGATGCCGAAGGTACTTACGGAATAGAATTGGACCCTAGTTACTTTGACTGGAGCTACGGAGCCGTACAAACTAATTCACAATGGTTAAAAACTACCGAAATTACCCGCTACAACCGTTGGTCATCACCATTAGAGATCATGGATGTAAACAATAACTATGTTGCTACCAAAATGGCAGATAACGAAAGTAAGGTACTGGTAACCGGCAATGCCCGGTACTCGGAAATTTACTACTCAGGGGCTGAATATGGAGCCGTAAAAGCCAATACCTTCCCCGGCGGTGTATTGGGGGCAAATCTCCGTACCAGGGAAGAAGCCCATACCGGTCAATATTCGGTAAAAACTACTGGTTTAGGACAAAAAGCTTTTGAAATAAACGGAACAGTAAGCGATATCGTTTCGGGGACCGGAGCCGGCGATTTCCGCCCGGGGACCTATAAAGTATCCGTTTGGTCAAAAAAGGTTGACTTTGGCGATACGGGCAACACCACCCTTTTCTTAAATGGGGCCCGGTACAATGCCAGTGAAAAAGTAACTGCCGGCTGTTGGGAACAGTATAATTTTTATGTGCCACTGCAAAACAATACCACGGTCAACCTTTATGTGACCGATGAAATCGTAGCCAACCGTTATTTTGATGATTTTACCATGCACCCTGTCTATGCCAGTATTAACAGTTATGTGTACGACAACGCTACTGACGAGCTCAAATATATTTTAGATGCCAACAACCTGGCTACCGGATTTGTCTATGACGCGGCAGGCCGGCTGTGCAAAACCTATAACGAAGCCATTGACCAAGCAGGTGAAACAGGAGGCTTTAAGCTTACCAACCAGTACACCTATAAATACAAAGACGGGGCAGTTGCCGGTTGTGAGGAGACTATAGACAACTGTATCCCGCCAAACATTTGCGATTCTGCCATTCAAAGTATCTATTTGGAAGTGACAAATTACAATCCTGATACTTTTGATCTAGAACGGCATTGGGCTAATGTATACGATAATACTTCCGGAACTAATGTCGACATTTCGTTAAGTGAATATATCATCGAATGGAGCTACTGGAATTACAATACTAGCACATGGAGTCCCTATGAAGGAGGCGGAACCTCATTTTTTGTATCGGAGGCAACCAATGGATTTTCCGGACCCTCTTTCGAGTGTCCACTAATACGTTGCCGGGTTACCAAGATTACTGCCAATTGCAGTATAGAAAAGACAGAAGTCGACAGATGTAATACAATATTTTAATTTTTTATGTAGACTGATAAATACAACATTATGAAAAGACTTTTTTTTATTATCATATTCATAAACTCTTTAGTAAACGCCCAAGAACCTGCCCCTGTTCCTGCCGACAATAAAAACTGGATAAGTGGCATCCGTTATGATTTGCAGGGCACTACCGTTTTTAAAAACGTCAATTACTTTAACCTGTTGGGAAAGCCCGTCCAAACACAAAACTGGGACGTGCTTACCGGGAAACGGTGGATTAGTGAAACCTATTACGATTACCACGGCAGGAACGCACTGCAAACCTTTGGCACCCCCATTGGCGGAAGTTTGTTTGCTTATGAAGACAATTTTGTACTGAAAGCCACCAATAATGAGCCCTATTCTGTGGCCGATTACGATACCAACGCCACCAATGTATTGCTGAACACCATTGACAACCCAAAAAAAGTGGCCCCCATACAAGGCACATTGGGTTGGTATTACAGCAACAACAATACCGATGAACCTTTTCAGGACATGACCGATTATCCGTTCTCAAGAATCGTGTACAGTACCCTCACCCCCGGTACTATCCTAAAAGCTATTGGCGGGAATAAGGTAAACACCGGAACAGAAGAACTATGGCCACAATCGTATTCCTTTACCATGCCTGCGGCACAAGAACTGGCACAAGCAGGTGCCTTTAACGATCCCGGCTATAGCAATGTTTCCCGAAAAGTATTAAAAACTGTCTCCCGCGACCCGCACGGTATTGAAACCGTCACCTTTTCCGATAGCGACGGGAACATCCTCGCCACTGCACGTAGTGGCAATGAAGAAAACCCTTTGTTGCCCAAACGTCTTATGACGCTCAGCATAGGAAAACAAGGCTACGTAGATATCCATCTTCCTACCGGTTGTAGCGGAATTACAATAACAAACCCTTATCCGGATTTTGTGCTTACCTCAATGTATGACCTTACTACCGAGAAGAGTGTTTTTGAATCACCCGCCTCATTGCCCCCCGGGTTGTACCGTATCAAAGTTACACTACCTGTAGATTATGACATTTACAATCCCATAACCCTTAGCTATCAGGAAAATTATTACGATTATGCCCTAAATTACTACGACAAAGCCGGCCGGCTTATAGACACCAGGCAACCCCTGAACCACCTTAGCACCACCTTTGCCTACAACTCATTGGGACAGCTACAGCAAACCACTAGCCCCGACGAAGGTACTGCCAGGTTTAAATACCGGAAAGATGGGCAGATACGCTACTCCCAAAACAGCAAACAAGCCATTACGGGCGAGTTCTCCTACACCAATTACGATGCATTGGGAAGGCCCACAGAAAGTGGCGTGGTTTTCGGAATGGATTTTACTACTGCTGACCCCGATGCACCCCTCACTTCTGCCAATACCACCGAACAACAAGTAACTTTGTACGACATCCCGGACCAGGCAACTTTAGACGATAAGTTAACCACGGCAGGAATCGCTTCTTTCTTATACAAACAGCGATATGTGGCCGGCAATGTGTCCAAAACCTATAACGAGGACACTACCAGTTGGTACAGCTACGATATTTATGGCAGATTGGTATGGTTGGTACAAGATATCTCTGGTCTGGGCATAAAAACCATCGATTATGAATACGACTTTGCAAAAGGGAACATCAGTAAAGCCATCTACCAAAAACACATCCCTGCCGAAACATTTATCCATAAATATACGTACGATTTGGCTTCTCAACTGATTAAAGTGGAGACCTCTACGGATGACCTTAACTACACCACCCATGCCGATTACGAATATTACGAAACTGGTGCCCTAAAACGCGTTAACCTGGCACAGGGCCTACAGGGCATAGATTATGTGTACAACCTTGCAGGACAACTGAAAAACATTAACCACCCCAGCCTAAGCCCCACCAAAGACCCCGGTGGCGATGCCAACGACCTTTTTGGGATGGCCATTGACTACCATAGTGCCGATTACCTGCGCAACAACAACAAAATAGAAACCACCACCTATGGTACCGACCGTTTTGACGGCAACATCAAAGGCTTACGGTGGAACAATGGGTTTCAGCCCCTGGCCGGTGCCGAGAACATTTATAGCTACAGCTACAACCGCAATAACTGGCTCACCGGCGCACAGTTTGGCCAGTACAGCACGCCAACCGGTATTATTGCCGAAAAAGACGTGACCGCTACTACTGTTGTAACCAGTGGCAACACCCTCAACCTGCAGGCCACCAACAGCATTCGCCTGCTGCCCGGGTTTCATGGGCAAGGGGGCAGTACGGTAACTGCTAAAATTGTAGATGTGGGCGGTCTTGAAGAAAACACCAATGGCGATTACAACGTAACCGGCATTACCTACGATGCCAATGGCAACATACAGACCCTAAACCGCAACAAAAACACCGAAAGCAACACCAATGCCATGGATGCTTTTACGTATCATTATACTTTAGGGACTAACCAACTAGATCATGTAGAAGATGCTGTAACAACACCTACCGCAGCAGATGATTTGCAAACACAACCAATAAATAACTATATTTACAATAGTATTGGACAGCTCATAAAAGATGAAAACGAATTTCTTACATATACGTATAATGCTTCTGGTTTGGTAACAAAAGTGAGTAAAAATTGTGGTGGAATTACACCTTGTTTTAATAGCAGTGTCTCTTTTTTTTATAATGACCGTGGCCAACGTATAAAAAAAGAGCAACGACAAACGACAGGAGTGGGTGCAGTAGGCACAAACACCTATTATGTAAGAGATGTTGCAGGGAATGTAATGGCTATCTATACAGAAGATGCCTTGTCTCCATCGCCTTTAGGGCCTACCCTTGTAGAACAGCCCATTTATGGCAACAATCGTTTAGGTATTTACTTTAGGCAGAGTGGCAGTAGTGTGTACCAACTCACCGACCATTTAGGGAATGTACGGGCGGTGGTTAGCAGTGGCGGATTGACCAATGCCACGGATTATTACCCAGGCGGGATGCCCATGCCAAACCGCCAACTTACCGATGGCACCTATAGATATGGCTACCAGGGAGACTTTGCAGAAACCGACCCTGAGACAGGGAAACCGGCCTTTGAACTTAGGCTCTATGACCCGAGGATTAACAGGTGGCTCACTACCGACCCGGCAGGGCAGTACCATAGCCCCTACCTCTCCATGGGGAACAATTGGGTGAACAGGATTGACCCCGATGGGGGAATGGATTGCCCGGACCCTCCGTGTAATAATATTGCTGCTGTACAATTAAATGAAGTAACGGTTACTGCAAGAGGGCAAGGCTTTTTTGCCAGACTATGGGGAGGATTTAAAAGCATATTCGGATTTGGAGGGCAAGAGGTAACAGAATTGCATGAACTTGGGTTTCATGATGAAGCAGAAAGATTGAATCGGATTAATAATGAGAATCTAAATCGTATCAGAAATATCCCTGATAATTTTGTTGCTGATGTGAGAAATACGATTGCTGATGCTGCATATAATGCTGCTCCAGATGGATTAGAATTAATAGCTCAAGTTACAGTTCCATATACTGGAATCCCTGGGGTTCCGTCTGGCACATTTGGGGGGTCATATGTAGGCGATTCATATGGAAATTGGAGCAAAACAGTTAACGGTGGAGCTGCTCTGTCTACTAGTAATTCACTTTCGATCTCTTTAAGTATAAATTATCATTATTCCCGTAAGCATAATAGTCTTTTAACATTAGATGATTATAACGGGTGGAGTACAACAAATACTCTCGACATAACAACACCTTGGAGAGTAAATTTGAATGGATCTTTTATTGAGAGTGAAGTTTCGAGAGGTTTTGGATTAGGCTTATCAAATTTTGGAAGTCCGAGTTATACTATAAACAGAACTTATACAAGAGTATTTCAATAGCACTTAGATGAAAAGTATTTACTTTGAGTTTTTCTTTGAAAAATTAATTTATCTATTAATCCTAATTAGTTCTGTTTCTTTTTTCTTAAAGAAGAAAGAAATTTTTGTTAGATTAGTTTCAGGGATTTTAATCGTTACATCTATATTTTTTATTTTTAATTCTCTTTTTAAGAAATATACCTTAAATGAAGCACTACAAATTATCAATGATGTAACTGAACTTGATAATATGTTTATCTCAGATATTAGATTGACAAGAAATCCAAGTGTTGAATATAAAACTTTGAATAAAAATATTCTTATTAAGGATAGTATTGAAACAGGAAAAATAATTGATTTATTGGTATATAATAAATCAACCTTAATAAATCATCCTAATATAATTAAGGAGTATAATCTATTAATACAAAGTGAAAAAGGACTAATAACATATAGAATTTGTGAGACTTCTAATAAGGGAATACTTTTTAAATTATTAAGTAAAGATAGATTTATTATAGGTTACTATAAAAACAACTATCTTGGAAACTATTTGAAAGAGCTTTATGAAAAAAAGTAAAAATAGTTATATCCTTTCTATCCTTTTAATAGTTACAATCAGTATGATTGCCATTATTCAAAATATTAATAGAGATGAGTTTGATTTGCTCTCGCTTATTATATCAGTTATAGGATTGGTTACAGTTGTGTTTTTCGTAAAAGGTCAATTTAAATATCCTTTTCTAATAAACTTATGGTTAGTTCCACAAATGTTAACTATTTATGTAAGAAGTGGTAAGTATGAACTTCCTAACAAAATATATGATACTACTCAAGCTATTAGTCTTAGGTTCGAGTTAGGCCTCACTTATGGAGATAAAGCATACATTTTTGGGGTTAATTTTATAGCTATAATTTTATATTTTCTCTGGCATATTTTTGTAAAGTCTCGAAAAGACAATAACCCAAACTAAGATATATTACTATTAAGAGTGGTAATGATTCAAATTAGGGCATGGTTGCCATTGGGGTTATGAGTAATTGAGAACAATACCCCAGTGGATTGGTTCCGAGGTACAAAAAAATAATGTACCTTTGATACGGTTGTATTATAGGGCCGAGCGTAAAGAAAATACCCTGTGGGTGTTTTTAGCGAAGGAGCCGGCAGGCGCAGGGAAGGCCACCGGGTAAAGAAAGAGATTTATAATACAAGTGGTTCTTTGACACGAACAGACTATTATGTGCGGGACGTGGCCGAGGGCGGAGCGTATAAAAAATGTCTGGTAGACATTTTTAGCGAACGCGCCAGACTGCCGCATTGGATGTTGGCCATCTATAACAACAGTACCCTTACCGAACATGCCATTTATGGCAGTGGGAGGTTGGGTA